>DATEBC010000355.1:0-7826 GCA_035288065.1 Sedimentisphaerales bacterium
AGTAAGATCGCTCGGCTCGACTCCGTCCAACGGCGCTATATGCCCGCCCAGGACGTGATACACCCATTTGCACGTCCCGGTCTTCTCTAAGCTGATAAGGTCCTTGGGCTGCTCGACGACGCAGATGATGGATCTGTCCCGGCGGGTGTCCGAGCAGATCTGGCAGAGGGGCCCTTCGGAGAGGCTGGCGCAGACCTTGCAGCGCTTGATATTAGTCTTGACCGCCCGTATCGCCTCAGCCAGCCCAAGAGCCTCAGCCGAATTGGCCTTCAAAATATGAAACGCCAGCCGCTCAGCGCTCTTAGGCCCAATCCCAGGCAGCCTTCCAAGCTCCTCAATCAGCTTATTCAGACTCTCAGTATATGCACTGCTCATATAATTTCTGGACCGTTTCGTTTGCTTGAACAGATTATCTGTTGGCAACGGCAGTTTACATTTGACAGAGAGATAGTGTCAACCTGCAAAACCGCCACATGGAGAATTCTATAGAGATTCACTTGCAGGGTTGGCGGCAAAGGGTTAATATCACAGTTCGTTCTAATGCACGTGAAAAACCGCAGATACTTGAGCAAGGTGGCGTTATGGGGAAGGTCGGTCAGAGAGTCTATTGTGCAGGCCCGCTGTTCAACCCTGCTGAGCGCGAAGAAATGGCGGCTATTGCGTCCGCGCTGAAAAGTGCAGGCTACTCAGTCTTTTTACCTCAAGAAGATGGTCTGAAATTCGCTAGTCTTCTGCCCGTTCTGACGGACCGAGGAGTCTCTACTGGTGAAGCGACGAAGATTCTGAACCTGGCCATTTTTTCTCTTGATGTATTTGAGATAATGCGCTGCGACGGGTTGCTTTTGAACATGAATGGGCGGGTTCCGGACGAGGGAGCAATGGTTGAGGCCGGCATTGCGTGGTCTCATGACAAAACGGTTGTAATCTTCAAAAGTGATGATCGATCACTTATTTACGGAAGCTGCAATCCGATGGTGATGGGATTGGCTGATTTTGAATTCGTCAGCGCATACGCAGAAATTCCGCGAGCTTTCGACCGTAGAATAGTCGAGACTGAATCGGCAAATCGCGCGTCGGCTTCGTCGAGGTTTGAAACGGCAAATGAAAAGGGAGAAGCGATTAGCCATTGTCTGGGAAGTCGCGGGAGCTTGGAGGATATTACGGAACTTCTTATCAGACTTTTTCTGGAGAAATCATGCCTAAGCCAAGAAGAACGGAGCGAGAGCTTTTCCCCGATTCTGGGGCGACAATAGGGACCAGGGGACGCTACGGAGATTTGGCGTCTGACAAGATCCGGACAGATTTCCAAAGAGACGTTCATCGCATCATTTATTCGCAAGCATTCCGGCGTCTGCGTCACAAGACCCAGGTGTTTTTCTTCCCTCGAAACGATCACGTCTGCACCCGGATGGAACACGTCTTACACGTTGCTTCTGCTGCGAGAACGGTTGCGCGGAGTCTTGGTCTCAACGAAGACCTGACTGAAGCTATCGGACTTGGTCACGACATTGGCCACGCGCCTTTCGGTCACGAAGGCGAGAACACTCTAAGCGAGATTATTGCCCAAGATAAGGCCTTGAGTGCTATATTGCCGGAATTTTCTCATGAGATCAATAGTCTAAGGGTGGTTGACAAGATAGCGAAACTTGACAGGGAACAGCCCGGCCTGAAACTGACTTGGGAGGTTAGAGACGGAATTGTCTCGCACTGTGGCGAAGATAGGAGCACCCACATTCTAAAGCCGCATAAAGGTGACAAGGACCTTGACAATATCAGGCGAAGAAAGGACGCCGGAAACCCGGCAACACTTGAGGGATGCGTAGTCCGTCTAATTGACAAGATTGTGTACGTTGGACGAGATATAGAAGATGCCATAACTACTGGAGTGATAAGGTCGGAAGATATCCCCGGGGATATTTTTGCAGTTCTGGGGAGCAACAACGGCCAGATAGTTGGAACATTTTTGGAGGATATGGTCGAGAATAGCGGACAGGAGCATATTTCTATTAGCGAGAGCAAAGCCGCACTTTTACATGAATTGATCGCGTTCAATGACAAACAGATATACCACAGCGAGGCGGCTGAAAGAAACAAGAAGCAAGCCAAGCACGCTCTCAAGTTCTTGTTTGATGAATTGACGCAAGTTGTGACGTCAACCAGGCGTTTTAGGGAGAATGGCAATCACAGCAAGCTTCTGGGCCACACATCTGTTTACAGAGTCTTGAAGCAGTTTGTAACAGAAGATATGAATGGCCGGTATGCGGATCAGGACCCCGACAGCTTGATAGTGTTAGACTTCATTGCCGGAATGACGGACAATTTTGCTCTGAACGCCTACATTGAGTTGTCTATGCCGCAGGCTACGGTGTGAATTTGTACGTTTGAGACGTTCTGATGACCAAGATGCACTTAATAGCGAGGTTGGCCTTGACGGCGCTGGGGGTATTGGTTCTTGTCGAGTCCATGCGCTACATTCAGCTCGCGGGCGCTATGGGGCCGGGGTGGGCGCCGAGCTTGTTTTCTCTTGGGATATTTCTACTCTTGTCTTTCTTGGCCTGTCGCTTTCTGTTTTGGTCCGATGCATGGGTTGAGAGGATGATCGGTGCCGCCGATGAAGAAGATGCGCCCCCGGTCAGCCGTATCTGGGCGGTGGGGGGATTTCGCGTCGTTCTGGTGTTTTGCGGGCTGGTCATCCTCTCAGGCAGGATCGAGATTCTTATCAGAGCGGTAGCATTTATCGTGGTTGCTCCGAAGATTATCGTCAATATGATTGTCTCAAAGTCTGTGGATAAGGTTTTCTATATGCCCGCCTGGTCGTGGATCGGATTGATTGTCGATCTCGCAGAAGCGGCACTGGGCATCTACCTCGTTTTAGGGGCGCCGCGGTTCGTGCGATGGCAGATGAGCAAATTCTACGCCCCGGCTTCGCAAGATCAGGAATAGGTGTGAACGATGGCTTGAAGATATATAGAGGGCTGTTCAAATGAACGATTTACATAAACTGGCAAGAATCATACTCGTTGGCCTGGGCATTTATGTGCTAATAAGACACACCATAGGAGTCATTGCAGCACTGCCTTACCTGTTCTATGGCGAATCGCCGCTGCGTGGGCTTGCTGTGGGGCAGCTTGTTTCATTTGCGCTGTTCGCAGTATGTTCAGGCTTGGTGGTCTATGCCCTGATTTGGAAGGCCGATTTCTTGTCCGCGAAGATCACAGGTATTTACGAATCCGATCAGGCCGAGGTCTGGTGGCTGCCGTTTGCATTCAGACTGGCTTCAGTTTGTGCGGGCATCTTATTGCTGTCCTGGAGCATCTCCTCGCTGACTTCAATAATCGCCACCTATGTCCGAATGGCGGATCCCAGGTTCGCAAACAGACCTATGCCATGGGAGAGGCTTGTCGGGGGGATTATCCAGTTGCCCCTGGCGATATATCTGGTTTGCGGGGCGCCGCATTTTGTCAACTGGCAGGTCAGGAAGACGCTTGAGCATTGCGGGCAATGGGAAGAACCCGATGACATCTATGGCGAGGAGGAATAGACACAGGATACGGCAGATTAGCTTTGATCTTCGTCGATTCCGGTTACGGTAGCGTCGAGGCCGAGGAGGACTGTTTTTACTGCCGGGTCGTTTATCAGTTCGTTTCTTTTTTGGGCGAAGGTCCTTGTTTGCTTGGCCTCGGTCTTCGTCTGGGCGGAAGCCTCGGCCAGCTCGAAGCTCAAACTCAGCGGTGTTGAGAGCTGTTCGCTCAGCAGTGCGCGGATTTGCTCGACTCGGCCGTTGCTCTCGCACATCTGCTTTTGCATCTTCGCCGAGGCGGGGAATTCGAGCGTCAGTGTGCCGTTCTCGAATCGTTTCGGGACCGCCGCGCCCAGCAATCCCGCGGTTGCCCCGCCGAGCTTATGCGCAATCAGTTCGAGAACGGCGGGCCAATTGCTCATTAACGACTGAATGTCATTAACGTCGTCCGTCGCCCCTCGTCTCTCGTCCGTTGTCCGTTGTCCGTCGTCCGCCGTCCGCCGTCCTTCGTCCTTCGTCCCCTGTGACTCGTTCTCGGTCTGGCGTATTGCGTATTGCGTATTGCGTATTGCAGGAGGGGCGGCTCTACTTACGGGGGCGTGTTTTTTTTTAACGCCGCCGGCCGGGCTGCCCTGTAGTTGCGAGAGGAGCTGATCGACGTTTATAAAGTGCTCGCTCAACGCGAATCGCAGCAGGGATGCTTCGAGCAGCGCCCTGGCGGTATCGCTGTTCTTGATTGCCCAGCGAAGCTTTTCGAGGGTGGCAATGCTATAGACAAGCCCGGCAATGTCGAACTTCTCGGCCAATTCGCCCGCCCGCTTTCGCTGCTGAGCGGTGAGTATCAAAAGCTCGCTATCGACCCCGGCGGATTTCGCAACCATCAGGTCGCGCATATAGTCAACGAGCGAATCGAGAATCTGCACTTCGCTCGTGCCGGTGCGGATAAGCTCGTCCACGGCGGCCAGCGTCCCGGCAGCATCGCTATCGCCGATCTTGTCAATCAGGCTCCAAACCTTCTCGCTGTTGGCGCAGCCGAGAAGCTCCTCGAGCAGCGACCCGCCCAACGGCTCGGCCCCGGCGCTGATCAGCCGATCCAGGAGACTGAGGGCGTCCCGCATCGAGCCATTAGCCATTTTCGCTAAAGGCAGGACCAGGTCGTCTTCATATTTGATCTTCTCGGCCTTGAGCACAAATTCGAGCTGCCTGGCGATTGCAGCAGGAGTGATACTCGCGAAATCGAACCGCTGGCACCGCGATTGGATCGTGGCGAGGACCTTGTTCGGTTCGGTCGTCGCGAAGATGAACTTCACATGACTGGGCGGCTCCTCAAGCGTCTTGAGCAGCGCGTTGAACGCCCCGGTCGTGAGCATGTGCACTTCGTCGATGATATAGATTTTGAACCTCGCCCGCGCAGGTCTGTAAATGACGTTCTCGCGAAGCTCGCGGATTTCATCGACCCTGTTATTCGACGCGCCGTCGATCTCGATAACGTCGATATCCTCGCCGATATTCACGGCCAAGCACGATTCGCACTTGCAGCAAGGCTCGGTCGTCGGCTTATCCGCGGCAAGACAGTTCAAAGACTTGGCAAGAATCCGCGCCATAGTAGTCTTGCCGACGCCGCGAGTGCCGGTAAAGAGATAAGCATGGGCCACCCGGTCGCTCTTTATGGCATTCTTAAGCGTCCGCGCAATAGGGTCCTGACCAACGACGTCGTCAAACGTCGCAGAACGGTATTTGCGTGCTAATACGGTATAACTCATAGTCAATTTATTATTTGTTATTTACTATTTACTATTTTTTTTTGCTCCCGCGTTGTCTTGCGTGACTTGACGAAGATCGCTGTAAGTTCCCGGCCCTCTGTCAATAGCGCAGTTACACGGCTTTCTTTCAAGAGGCGTTCGTCAATAATGAACTCCAGCCAGAAGGATGATTCATCGACTTCTTCTATGACAATGCTAAGCTTGGCAACAAAATCGGGCCTTGATTGTGCAATACACGCCGCGCGGTAGTTTGCACCGACGGATGTGCCACACTTTATCAGTTGCCTTCTGACGTGGTCGCCGAGAGGACCCTTAGGTAATGCCAGGGCCAGTTTGACGCAACGGTGAGCGTACTCCTTCGTGCGTCGTTTGAGTTCCTCGCGATTCACCTGCACGCTACTCCAAATATCAAATAGAAAATCGTAAATAGAAAATAAAAAAAGATGGCCGGGTTTGCCACGGCACCACCAAGCGCTCGCTTATGGCTGCTCGGTTCCCCGCCTGACCAGGTTCACGGGCTCGGTCTGCATGGGACCCGGCCGTAATGATTCACAATCGACTACCTGTCACATCACGACGAGCCGTTAATATAGCAGCCCCGGTCGGCCTTTGCCAGAGAAACATTGCCGACTGCCGATTTTTTGGCCTTGACCGGCGGAAAAAATTGTGAAATAAATTTCCGGGCCTTGCTTGACAGCCCGCAGTCAATACTCTATTTGGTTAAGCGCCGAATAAGCATCGCGATCTTTTATTGACAGTCGATAGTCAGTTAAAAGGGGGTTTGATATGCAAGTGAAAATCGAAGATACATGCACGGCTTGCGGCCTTTGCAGCGAAACGTGCCCTGAAGTATTCGAGTTGGGCGATGTGATAGCCGAAGTAATTGTCGATGAGGTCCCGCCCGGATGCGAGGATTCTGTGCAAGAAGCGGCCGAAGACTGCCCCGTACAGGCCATTGTCGTCATCGAATAAGTTCGCTTCATCGGGATAAACGGTTTTTTCGGCCGTCACAAACGCCGAATGGGTCTATCGATTATTCGGAAGACCCATGAATTCAGCCCCGCAGCGTCCTGCTTCTCTCGACGGCAGCCTTCAGGGCATCCGCTATCATCAGGCCGAATTTGTTTGCGGCAAAGACATTCAGCGCCGCCTCCGTCGTTCCGCCGGGCGAGGTAACTTTTCGGCGAAGAACAGAGGGGCTTTCGTTATTCTTGTCCGCCTCGACGGCGAGCAGGCTGGCGCCTTTTGCAGTTTGCAGAACGAGGTCTTTTGCCAGGTTCCTGTCCAGCCCCAGCATCGTGGCTGCCTCTATCATTTCCTCCATTAGAAGGAAATAGTAGGCCGGGCCGCTGCCGCTGACAGCCGTAACGGCGTCGAGCAGGTCTTCGTTATCGACGACAACGGCAAGCCCAACCGATTCAAAAATGCTCTTGGCCCTGTCCAGCATCGGCCTGGCCTTCTCGTTGGCGCACAGGGCGGCGGCGCCCTCGCCGATTAAAGCGGGCGTATTGGGCATTACGCGAACGGCGGGGACCTCGCCCAAGATGGCGCAGATACTGCCGAGTCTTACGCCTGCTGCGATGGAAATAATGAGCTTCTCCGGATTAACGGCGTCCTTTATCTCATGCAGCACGTTGGACATATTCTGCGGCTTGACGCTCAGGATGATAGTCGCCGCCTCATCGGCCAGTTCGGCATTGTTCTCAAGTGTAATAACCTTGTATTCTTCGCGGAGGAATTCAAGCCGGTCCTGTCTGATATCGCTTACGAAAACATGTTCGGGCCTATAGATTTTGGCTGTTATTATGCCTCGTATGATGGCCTCGGCCATATTGCCCCCGCCCACAAAACCTATTGTATCCACATCTTTCTCCTTGCCAAAGCGGGCCTTGGAATTATTATCTATTGATGTTTGAACGGTTAAATGAACAGTGCGGCTTTGAAATTGTCATTCCCGCGCCCTTATATGTCATTCCCGCGCAGGCGGGAATCCAGTTTGGGCTCGTGGATTCCGGCTCAAGGCCGGAATGACAGTGTGCCGCCATCTTACTGAGAATGTTCACCTTCCTATTCAAAGTTCAATAAACAGAATTATGCCGAACCCAATATAAAAGTAATTACGGAGAAGAGCAATGCAAAAGCAGGTTGAATACGCCGATGCGATAAAGACCAAGTACCCGGAGCAAATTGTCATAGCGATTGCCAAAGACCGAAACGGCAAGTTTAATCCCATCACCTTGGGTTGGACGATGATTGTCTCGGGCAAACCGCCCATGATGGCGATAGCCGTCGCCAAGACGCACTATTCCGTCGAGGCAATCACATTCGCCGAGTGCTTTACAATAGCGTATCCGTCTTCGGAAATGGCCGATGCAGCCCTGTTTTTCGGCTCTCGCTCCGGCCGAGATGTCGATAAATTCGCCGAATGCAAATGCGAAACGCTCCCCGCTGCGGAGATTGATTCGGTATTGCTCGCCGATGCCGTCGCCAACTTTGAGTGCACGCTCGAACAGCACATGCACGCCGGCGACCACGTCATCTTT
>DATEBC010000356.1:0-6488 GCA_035288065.1 Sedimentisphaerales bacterium
TGAGATGATGATTTCGCCGTTACTGTTGGATAGCTCGATTCTCTCGCCGTCGTTATCGAGCTTTCCGGAAGTCCATTCATACACCCCGGCAATCCCGTAGGCGGCCTCGACCGCGGCGGCATCGCGCGCCACAACCAGATAGCCTTTTCCCGGCAGAATCGTCCCGGCCGGAAACGTGTACTTAACACCCTCGGTAAGTTCGTACGCGCTGAGATCTTCGCGGGTGGCCTGATTGTTGTAGAATTCGATGAATTCGAGATTCTCTTCCCCGTCTGGCGTTCCCCCCTCTTCTAAAGGATGATACATCACTTCGCTCACCATGAGCGCTGCGCAAGGGTATGCAAACCACAAGGTTAGTGTGCAGGCAAACGCCAAAATGCCGTACCGGTATCGCCGTTGGCTCATCATTAATAATTATTCCTTTCTTCCTGCATTGGCGGCTGGCTCACGCCTCATCCACATATAGCAATATGAGCATCTTCATCTATCTATTATTATACAGAAAACGCCTGAAAGTTCAAGGATAATCCTCTCGCAAAGCCGATTTTTGCATAATGGATCACTCTTGGCGTGTTTTCTGCCGCAACCCTTTTGCCGGAAAGCGCTTAGCGGATTCACCGAGCTGCCCCGATAACCGTAGAATCCGCCTCTTTCCGAGGTCGTCGCCCGATGGCGTAGTTATTATTCCCAAAGGTCGGCCAAATCATCAAAGGCCTTGAGTTTTTCCGCCTGTGAAGGGAGAAGACCATTGTGGCCATGGTGCCTTGCGGTTCTGCAGTAATCCTCGATGTGTAACGCCGGTACACACAGACAGAACCTTTGTTTGAGATCGAATTTACAATGAGGTTAGTTATTCACCCGGACCGCCAGGATGAGAAGGGCTATTTCGGCGACAATGACGGCTCTCGAATGTACGGCCAGGGGATCATTACCCTCATGCTCGCTGAAACGCTCGGCATGGGCATCGACGACAAGCAGGACGCCACGATACGCAGACGCCTCCAAAAGGGCGTCGAGCTTATCCTGCGGGCACAGGCGGTTACGAAGAGCGACAAGAGCCACGAAGGAGGCTGGCGATGCTCAGCATGTCAATCCACTACCACTACCTGCCAATATACCAAAGATAGCCGCCCGGGCGCGTCTTCTTATTTGTAGGCTAAGATGAGGGCGGGAATAACGCCGGCTGCCTGAGCCGCCTTGAGCTGGTTCGCCCTAAAGCCCTTCAGTGAAGCGCGAATACTGCATAGGAAAACTAATATAGAATCCGGGCCAATTTGACGTATAGGAAACTGGAATCTCTTGACGGTTCAAGGAGGCCTCTGGTAAGATTATTGATATTGTGTGGATTGATCAGGTGCTTTCTAACCGTGCAACCGGGATAGAAAAGCCGGAATTAGGATGGCAAGAGACAGAAGGAGGTCAAGGTGAATTTGTTCAAGAGAATGGCGGTGCTAATCTGCTTCGCTCTTGTTGTTCGAGAGGCTTGCCCGGCAAGTGCGGCGGACTATCTTCCATGGGATGAACTATCCGAGGATTGCTGGATACAGTTCCTCGGCGGCAATGATCCAAATATGTATCCGGTGAACGCAGCAGATGATGCTGATATAGAAGCCTCGTATCCAATTTCATTTGTTCAGGCAGCCCCCGCGAATAAAGCCAGAGGCATGAATGCGTTGAAATTTGTTCATGGCGGCCTGATGGAAGGCCATCTTGTCTCAAAAGACAAGAGCTCCAGCTTCAAGATAACCAATACCGGCGACAGCAATTTCTTTACCGACATCCTGCTGTTGGTCTCAATTGGAGCAAACAGTCTGGATGCCGATTTTTCAATGACGCTCAACCTGGCGGGACAAGCACCTTATTCTCTGGATGTGAATGACTTCGTTTACTATGACAATCAATACGGCAGGCCGAGCGGATTTTATTCGATAACGGACCCTAATGTTGAGCCAATAAGCTATGCATTCGAGACGGCTATGGTTACCGTTTACGGGATTTCAGGTGTTACACAACTTGACCCTTTGGGAGGCGCCGTAACCGTTGAGTATTCTTTTGATTATGTACCGGCCCCGGTCGTGTTCAGCATTTACGGTTTTGTGGCCGATGACCCTGAGCCAACCATTTACCACACCAACAGAGCTTTTACCGACAACAACAACGCCTCCAAAAAGGTCTCAACTTTTGCCGTAACCGTTGACGGAGATTTGAACGGTGATTTGAGGGTGGATTTCGCTGATTTTGCGATGATGAGTGAGAATTGGCTCGTAGGCCCCGTTAGAAATCCCATTTCTAACGGGGTAGGAGTGAGATAAGGTTGTTTGAGCGTTCGAAAAACGGTTTTACCCCGTTAGAATGGCGAAGTCTAACGGGGATTACATTGGTGGAACTGATGGTCGTAATAGGAATGATGAGCTTCCTGTTGGCATTGGTCTTACCTGCTTTAGGAAGGGCAAGAGACCAATCCAAGCTGATTATATGCAGGAGTAACCAGAGAAACCTTTTATTCGGATGCCTGCTGTATGCCGGTGAGAATGATTCCATGTTGCCTGCCGACAGGCAGCTTCACAACACGCATATCGGCTTGATCGAAGATCTGTACGGCGGCGGATATATCCAGGAATCAGAGGTTTACTATTGTCCCAGCGAGAGAGCCGACCCGTCGCGACGCGTCGCTCGCGACGCGGCAGATGACCTGAAGTATTGCGAAGAGAATTTCAACAACGGCAATATCGGCTATTTCTATTACAGCTTTAGCGACCGACCTACATACAGATATCTTAGCACGTTCTTTCTGAAGAACCTGCCCTGGCCGAGATTGTTAAGTGACACAATGCCGGCCGACAAGTGGGTCTTTAGCGATAGTTGGTTCAGCAATATGCCGACAGCACATCGCTGGTATAAGAAGGGTGTCAACTATGTTACACTTGACGGCTCGGTGCAGATGGTAAAAGAAAGCCCAAGAAATTGGTTCAACTAAGGGCTTACTATGCGAACAATCTTGATAGGAATAGACGATACCGACAATCCAACAAGTCCGGGCACCGGAAGGTTAGCTCGAAATTTGTGTGACGAGCTTACAAAACGAGGCATGAAGTCTTTGGGCGTGACGAGGCATCAGTTCCTGATTGATGAGCAGATACCCTATACATCACATAATAGCGGAGCTTGCATCGCTGTAGAAAGCAACAACGGCATTTCAGAAGTTGACTGGGCCTTTGATTTTCTGGCCGATGCGTCGGCGAAAGGCTCCGACCCGGGGGCCTGCATAGCGTTTGGCGATGATGTTCAAAAAAAAGTCTTTGATTTTGGACAGGCGGCACAAGAAAGAATCCTGCCAATTGAAGATTCCTTTGAACTTGCCAAGAACAGCGGCATTAAACTGCGAGGGCTTGGAGGGAATTGTCTCGGTGTGATCGGAGCGCTTGCGTCAGTGGGATTACGGGCACAAGGCAATGACGGCCGTTTTATCGACATGCCGGGCCTTCGTGAACTACCACGTCGCGTCAATGTCCAAACGTATGAGAGAATGGGCATTGCAGTTCAATATGAAACTGATTTCCGTCAACCCGAACCAGCCGATGTATATGATACTCTGAGCTGGGTGCGTCCCCGTCTGATTAATGGCAGAGCGGTATTGATTGTGAAATGGAGTGAAAAAAAGAATGCTTGGATTCCTATTGACTGCAAAAAAAGCAAACGTTCGCGCCATAGTGCGAAGTGATCAGTTCAAGATGTTGTTTGTTTCCATTTCTGTTGGGGTAATGGCGGGATTATTTTTATCCTTCGCTCGCCCAAAGCTCGGTATGCCGGGCCATAAAGCGTTTTTCTGGATGACGCCGGTGCTTATTGCCCGGTTGCTCGGTGGCTGTAAGGTCGGCGCTACAGCAGGAGGTTTCTTCGCAGCTTTAACGACTTACTCTGTGGGAGCCAATCTTGCCGGCGGCGTTGCAGGCATGCCAATGATCGTGCTGGCAGGCATTATTTTGGATTGGACTGTGAATTTTATCGAGAAGAACAGAATCTCAGGTTGGGGCATGATTCTGCTGCTTGGCATTGCCGGAGTTCTTGCCAATCTTGTTTGCTTAGCCAAGAGAATGATTCTGCCGAGCGGTCTGAATCCGCATTCTTTCTTGGGTTTATCAGGACTCTGGCTCAGACCGTTTTCATACGCAGTTTTTGGTTTGCTCTCCGGTATTGTAGCCTCTGTCGGCGCACAGTTGATGATGCGCAGGCATCATGGCTTGCGAGAAACTTCATGAGGTCTTGGAACCGCTACCAGAATCCAGAGTCCAGAATCTAGCGCCCGCGGTTTTCGGAGTACCAGGATGGCAGCCAGCCGCCATTGCCCGGTTCACTTCTCCGGCGGAGGCTCGCCGAACAATTTTACTTCGACAAGCTCGCGGAGAGCATCGACAAGCTGGGGGGCATCGGCGCCTTCGGCTTTGATCTTGAGCTTTGTTCCGACCGTTGCCGCCAGCATACTCATCTGCATAATGCTCTTTCCGTCGGCCTCGGTCTGGCCGCTGCTGACCGTAACGGCGCACTTGAATCGGTTTGCGATATCAACGAACTGCATAGCCGGACGCATGTGCAGCCCGTCGGCGTTTTTTATCTCGACTTCCGTTTCGCAAACCGGCGTTTCCAAAACATCCTTCCCTTTCCCGGCGGTTCATGCTAATCGCCCCACCCTACCTCCCCCCCAATGGGGCTACAGCGAGGGATTCTCATCGGCCTCTCTCAAAAGGTCCTCAATCTGCCCCGCGGTCTGACATTGCCTGAGGAACTTGCGGAATTTCTCCTGCTGCAAGTGCTGGAAGATATGCTCCATCGCTTGCAGATGCTTGTCCGGATAGTCCGCCGGGCTTACCAACAATATCACCGAATAAACGGGCTGCTTGTCAAGGGCGGAAAAATCAATGCCCGCCCCGCACAGGCCGACCGTCGCGACGACGTCCTTTACCGCCTTGTGTTTCACGTGAGGCACCGCTACGCCCTTGCCCATACCTGTGCTGGCTTCGCGCTCCCTGCTAATCACAGCGTCGGTGATCTTCTTGCAGTTGCCTCTGCCCAGCTTGCCGGCATTGTCCAGAGACCGAACAAGCTCGCCTATCGCGCTGTCGCGGTCAGGGCCGCTCATCACCGGCACAAGCGCGTCAAAACAAATAAAGTCGGAGAATTTCATCTTATCGCCCACATTGACCTGTTACGGCCCTAAGAAGCCGAACAGAAAAAACGAAGAATCACTTCACAGCACAAATACAATGCTAAATTACGTCGTCGTTTCCGCCGAGCCCATGTCCGGATACTTGCTGTCTCGTTCCTTGCCCTTGGCTCGTCGCAACTGCCCCTCCAGCTTATGAACTGCGATGTCAATGCACCCGTACGCGTCTTCACCAACTTCAGTACACACGAATACCTTGCTGTGCTCGGCGCGGGCAATGACCTCAACAGAAACCTTGCCCCCCTGGCCGCCGTCGATGACCACCTCGACCTGATTGATGCTGTTGTAATAACGTGGCAGCTTCGAGGTCTTCTCCTCGGCGTGACGTTTCATCGCTTCTGTTATTTCTATGTGTTTGCCGCTAATCGTAAAAAGCAAAGCTATTCTCCTTAACAGGTTTTTATAATTCAATTCAATCCTGATTCTCAGGCTCTGAGGACTCCAAAGCGGGCATCTGCTTACTCGTGCCCGGTGCGATTACGCCTCCGGTAATCACAAACCTGAACGCCTCTTCGATTGTCATATCGAGGTCTATCACGCTTTTCTTAGACACCATTATTACAAAACCTGTGAACGGCGTCGGAGACGTAGGCACCAGCACCGTTAGAAACTCCTTCTTGACATTCTCCCTTACTTTCCTAAGGCCCGAGCCGGTCACAAAACCCAAAGACCATATCCCTTTTCGAGGATACTCGACGGCAACGACCCGCGAAGAGGATAATAGCCTCTGCTGCTCCGGCGCCAGAAGAAAATCCGTCACCTGCTTTATATAAGGATACACGCGTCGGAGCACCGGGAGATTCAATATGAATTTTTCGATCTGGCGCCACAACGCCTTTCCAAACACACTTGCCAATAGCGCTCCGACCAGACAGACCGCTACCAACGCAATTATAAGCCCGACCATTGAGCCTGCCCAGCCCTTTACCAGAATCTCGGTAAGGTCCTCCTTGGAATAGATGCCGTTCTCGCCCTGGAAATGGACTATCAGCCTGACCAGGCCGCGATTGATGTGCACACTGACATTCTCCTGGATAAATGTATAAGCCAGTACAAAAATCCAGATAGTAAGGACCGCCGGCAGCAATACCGCCATTCCCCTGAGAAAGTAGCCTTTGAGCCGTCCGGCTACGGGCATATAATTAACTCCAGGTCCAAATGTCCTTGCCAAGCTGCCGTTGCTCTGCGCAGGCGCCGATACCGAATCCACCGCCTGCGTCCGTACATTACTTGACGTGGTCCTTGCAGTCAACAGAAAAGTCTCTGG
>DATEBC010000357.1:0-3254 GCA_035288065.1 Sedimentisphaerales bacterium
CAAAAAACAAGAAGTTGACGGGTTGTAGTACAGACCCACGGTCCCATAGGGATTAACACTGTTTTTCATGTATCTGGATTCCTGCCCCTGCCTTCGCAGGGGTGACAATCCTTCGCAGGAATGACAGACACTCTTGTCTTATTGGCGCAAGCAAATATACTCGCTCAAGTCCGCCGTGTGCAAGCCGAAAAAAGGGCTGATAATGCTGCGTCAGTGGGGCGAAAGGGCATTAGCCCGCATTTCTCATTAACCGCAGAGCACGCTGAGAGCGCTGAGAAAAGAGAAATTGTGCGCCCTCGGCGGTGAGAGATGTGGACTATGTATTGTGGGCTTGAAATGAAACTGGGGCGGCCTATCTCGTGTAGGTCGCCCCAGAAAACAGTTTCGCTATAATCATAGTTGTGATACGGCTCAGGTCAGAGTGTTCCGGCCGGTTTGGGTTCGCAGCTATCTATTCGCCCCACCTACGTTGGTCGAGCCGGTTGAAGCGCCCGAAGCGCCCTCGCCGGTATTTTGCGAACCGCGTCTCTGGCCAGGCTCGCCTGTTCCCCGTCTGCCGCCCATCGGGGATACTTGCTCGGCTTGCTTGGCGATGAGGGCGTCGAGGCGTTTCTTTGTCTCCGCAGCCTTTTCCGTTCCCGCCAGCTCGCTAATCGCTCGCAGCTCGCGAAGGGCTTCCCCCTGTTCGGGCGTTGAGCGCGGGGGGCTGAGCTTGTCGATTTCCGCTCGCAGAGCGGTCACCGCGGCCTCTTGATCCTGGCGGGCCTTGGTCATTTGCTCTCTCAGCTTGGTCCTCTCTTCTTCGGGGAGGTCGCGGAGATTGGCGCCCGATGCCGGAGTGGAGCTCTCAATGCCCGCTTTCAGCTTTGCAAGCTGCTCTTCCATCGCTGCAATTGCCTTGAGCTGATCTTCCCGGCTTAATCGAGTGCGACCGCCAAATCTTTGACGCGCCGCAGAGCGTTCTTCCTCGGACATACCCTCGAACCGAGCCCTCATTTCCTCTCTGAGTTTTGCCCTTTCCTCCTCGGACATGTTCTGGAATCTCTCCCTCATTTGTGCCCTCTCTTCCTCGGACATGCCCGGTAAGCCGGCACGGCCCGCGCCCTCTCGCGTTCCTGCGGCTCCGCTGGCCGCAAACGCGGTCCAGGCGACGACGAGTACGACCAGAACGACTGCGACTGCAAATATGCGGTGCTTCATAACAATATCCTCCATAAAAAGAGTTTAACTGATACGCCTCGGCCCGCGCCCACCGCGGGCATAAGCCGGGCCTTTTGCATAATCTAACAGTTAAGGACGCCGACGAACAGCCTTTTATTGCGGCAATCTCCAAAAAGCCCATCGGCAGCTCTGAGAGCGTGTATGAGAAGCCGTTCTGCCGTGGCATGGGCATCCCCGCCAGGGGCCCGTGGGGCTTGCCCATGCGTCGCAGGGCCATCCTGGCCCTGCAATTGGTCTCTTTCCTATGAGCGGGCTTCCTCGCGAAACGCACGGCCAGGATGGCCGTGCCACTTCTCACGCACGCGCTCAGGATTTTGAGATGGCGGCCTTGACGTCGGCCAGGAAGGTTGAGATTTCGGCTAACATTTTTTGTTTGTTGTCTAAGTTGGCCTCTATCAGGGCGACGACTTTTGAGCCAATTATTACTCCGTCTGCTCCTGCGGCGGCGATTGCGGCGGCGTGCTCGGGCTTGCTTACCCCGAAGCCGACGCATACGGGCACGTCGGTCAGCTTCTTCAGCCGGGTGACGAGGCCTTCGACCGTATCGGAAAGCTCATTTCTGCTGCCGGTTACGCCGAGGACCGAGACGGTGTAGATAAAGCCGGTGGTCTTGGAAGCGATTCGCTTCATTCTCTCAGGTGCGGTTACGGGGGTGACCATAAAGACGGTGTCGAGGCCGGCGGCCCTCGCCGGGCCTTCGATTTCGCCGGCGTCGTCGATGCTCAAATCGGCGACAAGGACGCTGTTGACGCCGGCCTTGTGGAAATCGGCGAAGAATTTCCCAACGCCGTATTGATAGACCAGGTTGTAGTACATCAGCAGGCCTATGGGGATATCCCTGTAATCCTTAACCTGCCGGATGAACCGGCAGGCTTTGGCCACGGTCATTCCGCTTCGCATCGCGCGAATGTCGGCCTTTTGGATTGTCGGGCCGTCGGCTATGGGGTCGGAGAAGGCGATGCCTAATTCGAGGATGTCCGCGCCGGCGTCGATGGCTGTCTTTACAATTTCGAGAGATGTATCAAAATCGGGGTCGCCGATTACGAAAAACGGTATCAGGGCAGGCCTTTTCTGCTGGGCCAATTCCGAGAATGTCTGCTTATAGCTCTTCATCAATCAGAATCCTTAGTTTACCACCAAGAATAAACTCGAATATCGAATGTCGAAATTCGAAACAAATACAAAATCCAAATTACCCAATGTCCCAAACATCATTCACTCTTGCGTAAGATTGCACCGAAGATGTTCATGAGTTCCGTAGCCTCCTGTTCGAGGCCGGCTCGCTCACTGTCCAATTCCGGGTCATCCTGGGTGTCCACCAGCTTTAGCCAATACCGGCTCTCCTTGGATTCCTTGCGACATATCTTGATCCTCATAACAAAGTCCTTTTTGCTCAGGGCCTCGTTGGCTTCAATGTAGTTGGCGCCAACGGAACCCGACGCCTTCACGAGCTGTTTTCCATCCTCGATATTGGCTACCGTCTTAGGCAGCCTTTTTACAAACACTCTTACGTTTTTCGCAAACGCAAGCGTGCGATCTTCGAGATCATAGCATTTTGAATTTTGGTTCTTTGCCATTCGAATTTGTCTCGAATTTCGTGCTTCGAATTTCGGATTTCCGGGTACACCTCGAGTCAACTTCGCGTGTTAAACACTAATTGGTCTATGCTTTTCCACGATTCCTACGTCCTTGTCGCCTCTGCCGGAGAGGTTTACGATAACCACCTGTTCGGGGTCGAGGTTACCTTTTTGGCTCAGCAGCCAGGCCAAGGCGTGTGAGCTTTCCAGGGCAGGGAGAATTCCTTCGCACTTGCAGAGCAGCGAGAAAGCATCGAGGACGTCTTCATCCTCGGCGGCGACGTATTCTGCGCGGCCGGTGTCTTTTAAGAGGCAGTGCTCCGGCCCGACGGCAGGATAGTCCAGGCCTGCGGATACGGACTCGGTATCGTGGACCTGGCCCTCTTCGTCCTGCAGGAGATATGCCTTTGCGCCGTGGAGGATTCCGACCCGGCCCGCCACTAACGTGGCGGCGTG
>DATEBC010000358.1:0-18389 GCA_035288065.1 Sedimentisphaerales bacterium
CGAAAACGGCACACAGTCCGCAATCCGCCAGCGATATTGGTCCGCCCGCGCGTATTGGATACCCGCCCGGCGATTCACATAGAGAATCCCGTGAAGCGGCCTAATAGCCGATTGAGGATACCCTCCTTCGGGCTCATCGGCCTGGACGCCGACCCAATTGTAGTAGTAGCCCCCGTTATAAGCATCTTCCAGCCCCGTGCCGTAAAGGACATCGTTGCCGTCAACAGTAACAACATCATCACCCTCCAACATGTAGAAACTGTAATTATCCTGCTCAACATAGAGCAACTCGCCGACATAATGTCCGCATCCGGTCGTTGAGAGTATCGGATGGTAGATCTGCCCGGGCTGCTTGGTCGAAGAGTTTTCAACCGCGTGCAGATAGCACATTCCTTGAAGGTTTGCAACGGGCTCGTATTGAACGGCAGCCGACTCTATGGGAATGTTTACATCCGTCGCGTTGTGCACGCGAACCGTCACCGACCTGCGAAAAGGCATCGGCCAGTAACAATAGAAGCCGTCATTAGAATCCGTTCCCAGCGGAATACTCTTATACAAAGCACGCTCTTTGCCCGCCCCGAAAAAATTGCCTACCGGCACATCAATAGCAGCGACGCTGCTGTCGTCGTAATGAACTTGCAATCGCAGGCCGTCCAATTCGGCATCATCGGCGCCGGCCATGCCTATATTGAGCCGGCGAATGATGCCTGGCCCAGTCAAATCAGCCAAATCTATTCCTGAATTGGGTTCGATCACCGCAGCCGGTGTATCGATGTCAATCGCCGCCGGACTGCCGCCGGCCGGATGTTCACCCGCGTTCTCAAACAGAGACACCACGGATGCCCTGTCAATCTGCTGCTGAGTCGTCAGTGTCTCGGTATAGGATTCCAGAACAGTGTCGGTGGAATAATCCATGTAACTGTACTGGTAATAATGGCGATTTGAGTCCCAACCGGGATAATTTGGAAGAGTCTTATTCTCGGTTTCGATTCGAACGGACGTTCTAAAAGGTATCGGCTCGTAACACACCTGCCCGCCTGCACACGTAGTAACCAAAGGCGACGAAAAATATCCGAATGCGCCGCCAAGCAGAGCGACGCTGTTGGTATCGATTCGGGGGACCGCTTCGCCATCAAAGTACATCCGCACAATAAAGTTGCGCTTCGCCGTCAGGTGCGGCATCCAAAAGCGATAGATGATCCCCGGCCCGGAAAGCGTTGCAGCCGTGACAATTTCATTGCCCGTGCGGATTCCATTCGGTTCCTCGTAGTGGCTAAAGTCGTCATTGCCGCCTTGACGGTCATAGCTCGAAGCCAGACCCGCATTGATGCCGACCCTAAGACGCGCACAATCGGCCCATGAATTGTAGGCGCTATATCCGCCGGCAGTCTCAGAAAGACATATTCCCGGCCACAACGCAACAAAACAGAAGATAATCCGCAAACCCGTCTTCATTCTTGATGTCACCATTCCCATCACTCTTCGCCAGCCCGGCCCGCATAGTGCCGCGTTTCATAGATCTCGCTACTATAGGATAATAAGATTGCTTCGTCGCTTGGCTCCTCGCAATGACAATTTGAGAGTTTCAAGTCATTGCGAGTCCGCCGCAGGCGGACGTGGCAATCTCATAGTCGCAGTACTTGTGAAACGCGGTGCCAGGCAGATTCCGATGTTGCCGCTTTAGTCCGGTCCGGAAGACTATTTGCCCTCTCCTCGTGTGTGCTCGGTTTCTGAGTACCTTTTTTCATAAATACTCTTTTTTCCGAATACCCGGCCGATAGTAGCCAGCACTATTTTCGCATCGAGCACCAAACCGGCCGTCTCAACGTATTTAGCATCAAGTTCGAGCTTTTCTTCCCGAGTCAGCTCGCCTCGGCCCGATACCTGGGCCAAGCCGGTCAAGCCGGGCCTGACGAGCAGCCGCGTCTTCTGCCTTTCATTCCACTCGGCTACCTGCGCCATATACAAGGGCCTGGGACCAACCAGACTCATATCCCCTTTTACTATATTAAACAATTGCGGCAATTCGTCAAGTGAATACTCGCGAAGGAATCTGCCGATCCTTGTCAACCGGGGGTCGTCGGCACCCTTAGGACTTGCCCCGAATGGGTCGGATTCGAGCTTCATTGTCCGAAATTTGCAGAAAATGAAGGGTTTTCCGCCTTTCCCAGCCCGCTCCTGCCTGAATATCGCAGGCCCTTTACTGTTAAGCCTGACCAAAAGCGCCAAGACCACGAAGAGCGGCAGCAACACGATAATAGCCGGAATGCACAAAATTATGTCAAATGCCCTTTTACAAGCAGGATAGAGCCTCATATAATCTCACTGCAATGCTAAAGAATGCTGCGTTTTAAGCCGAGTTTTGAAAGTGAAGAAGCTTTGCAGCCAGTCCAACCGGCCGGACGCAGAGTATCAATATCGCGTCCCCACAAGCTGGACAACGCCGAGTGCGTCCGGTAAACTATATGAAAGAAGACTGACAAAGCGGCCTTGATTTGCCTGGCTGATTGAGGAAAATGGCAATGCTGACACGTTTCATAGGCCCCGGCAGACCGGTAAGTTGGGTAGTGCAGTTCTGGCCCGTGCTGCTTTTTTCATTCATCTCAGCTCTGGTCGCGACCAGCCTGTGCAAGAAGATCGCATTGAAGCTGGGAATAGTGGACAAACCCGATAATCTTGTTAAAACTCACAAAGGAAATGTCGCCTACCTCGGAGGTGTCGGTATGCTGGTGGGACTGACCGTCGGGATACTCACCGGCGTTTATTGTATCCGAGAACAACAGTACTTTGGTCCGGCATTCACCTGGCTCATGGGTGTCCTCGCGGGTGCGGCGATAACGTGTTTCATCGGGCTTGTCGATGACATATTCGATATGAAGCCATGGCAAAAAATACTCGGACAAGTCATGGCCGCGGGCACGCTGATAGCTGTCGGCATCGGACCGGCATTGAATGACTTTACCGAGCCATTCGGCTGGGAAATACCCCGAAATACACAACTGATCCTGGGCGTTCCGATTGTAGTTGTCTTCGTGGTTGGTGCAACAAATTCATTGAATCTTCTTGACGGGCTTGATGGTTTGTGCGGCGGCGTCACGGCGATTATCGCCGTGGCCATGATGCTCTTGACAGTTCATCTGAGCACATGGTTCCACAGCGAGGTCGGCGATCCGGTAAGGCTCATCATATGCCTGGGCCTTCTGGGTGGAGTATGCGGTTTTCTGCCTTTCAATCGCTATCCTGCAAAAATATTCATGGGCGATGCGGGAAGCATGCTGCTCGGATTCTCCATTGCCACCCTCATGATCCTGTTCGGCGAGAGAATCCCAAGATGGTGGATGGCATCGATTGTAGTATTCGGATTGCCGGTCCTCGACACGGCAGTTGCTCTGGTCAGGCGATTCATCAACAAACGCCCCCTTTTCCTCTCCGACAGAGGACACATATACGACCAGATGATCGACCGAGGAATACCCCTGAAAAAAACCGTCGCTATCTGCTACGCCCTCGCCGCGGTATATGCACTGCTCGGAATCCTAATGAGCCAGATACGAACTCGTTATGCTTTGATTGTTTATGTGGTGGTTTTTGCACTTTCAGGCATCGTGGTCTGGAAGCAGGGCTATCTGAAGATGGAAGGGCTTCGCGGCGCAATCCGCAAAGAGTCCTGAACAGGCACTGTCAATTTGCGATCGGCACCGCTTGTTGGTCTCTCCGTGGTTGACCGCAAATCACTTTATTCGGACCGTATAAATGTTGCTTATATTGCCGTGGCTGTTTATCTGCCCCTGGAGCTTGAAGCCGCGGTTGACGTACCATGTATTCGCCGGTTCCATATCTGCACCGACAAGCACCTTGATTTCCCTGATCCCTCTGGTCGCGCACTCGCCAAGACCCTTCTGCAATAACCGACCGGCCAGGCCTCTGCCTCGCTCTTGCTCAGAGACTGCTATCGAAAGCAACTCGGCGGCAGGCAAGTGCATCTTGTGTGCACGGGTAGGATAGAACAGGGTTTCGAGTGCTTTCTTCATCCTGTTGAACGAAAACATTCTTGTGGCTGTCGACAAGACAAGCCGCAAACCCTTTCTGAGAACGACAGATTTGTAGAGGTTGCCCAGGTTTGTAGTGAAAGCCGCGAATCCGACCACCTTATCGGCTTTCTGGGCAACAAACCCGAATCCAAATTCACTTTCAGCAATCGCTTCATATAGAGCCGTTACACAATCAATTCCAAGCGAGCTGATGAATCCTGTGCCTATCGCGGATATATGCAACTGCGCTACCTGAGCCGCGTGTTCAGGCAGGAGATCACTGATCTTGGGGCTGGTAGTCATATTCTAATTGACCGGAACTCTAATCCGTAATTACCTTGCCGATCACTTCGCCTATAGTAGTAAACTCAAAGTCGCTCAGAAGTCTAATTAGCTTTCCTGCAACTGTATTTCTGTTTCTCATCTGCATCCTGTGAAACTTCATTGCTCTGGTTTTCTTTTCATGGGCAAGGTGCTCTGTGTCAAATACTTTCGGCTCGGTGTCAACCTCATAAGGATGCATATATACTATTGCAGGTCTTTTCTTCTGGATATGATTGATTGTCCACTTCGTGACGGCGTAAGGGAAATGTCGAATATAACCCCCTCCCGCGGCAGGAAGAGTCTTGCCCAAGACAGTTACTGTTGACATAGGCACTTCAATGACATTCCGACCGGATGGCAAGTCAATTTTGCGTATATCTCCGCCAAATGCCGGCCAACCGTAGCGTTTGCCGGAAATCGGAAAGACGCTCGAATCATATCGGAAACCCTCATCTGCCAAGACCTCGAACGCCCACTTAGTCTGTGGCAACATCGAAAAAGCCGGCGCGCGATGCCCCGCAACAACGCCCGATATAATGTCTTCAATCAGTCTCTTACAGTTCCCAACCTCTCGCCGGAATTCGGATTCGGTCAGCCTAAAGATCTGTTTGTGATAGAAACCATGAACGCCTATCTCATGACCTTCTTCGCCGATTCTTTTAATGAGAGCCGGAAACTTTTCGGCGACCTCCCCGAGAACAAAAAAGGTGGCCTTTACACCGTGGTTGGAAAGAGTCTCCAAGAACCATTCGGTATTCCTTACAACCGCATCGCTCGGCTCGCTCAATTTGCTCAGCCAATCGCGGAAAAGGATACTCCAATAGTCTTCCACATCTACGCTCAAAGCATTGACGCGACTCATGTGATTACCTGAAAAAGACGTGCCTCCACTTTTTTATACTAAACAAATGCCTCAGGAGGATTACAAAGAAGCCAATAGTGGGCCCTGGGTCCTTAGCTGATATGAAATCATCGCGCCTGTTGTTTTTGGAGAAATTGAAGAAGCTGGGCTCAAGCTTGAATCTGTTCGGGTTAGTAAGAAAATGCAGAATGTCACCTGGAAGAAGCCATCGACACCTGATACCCTGCGGATAATCCAGTACAGCTTCGACATCTCCCTCAACAGTCATCTTGTAAAGCAGGTACGGAAAATCCACGCCAGCCGCAATCGCCAGAGGCAGAGAACCCCAGAAGCGAGGGTTGATTTCCATTATTTTGCTCTGACCGTCCCTGGGGTCCTCCTTGTATTCCACCATTGCCACGCCATACCACTTGAGCTTCTTAAGGAGCCTTATCGACATCTCCACAAGCTCCGGCTTATGCACGCTCTCCCTCAGAGTGCTGGGGCCGCCCCGGACGGGAAACTCACGCAGTCTCTTGTGGGCAAACACCGCCTTGGGTTCTGAGTTCCCGTCAAAAAGCAGAAACACGCCATAAGCACTGCCACCCGGCGGAATGAACTCTTGGATCATTGGAAACTCGTACCGAGAATGGACTATTCTGTAGCTCTCGGCAAGGTCCTGGGCCCTCTCAACATACGCTATTCCACGAGAGCCACTGGATTTCCGAGGCTTGATTACAAGCGGAAAGCCTATCTCTTCCGCAGCCGTTTTCACTTGAGCCAAATCCGTTACGAATTGTGTTCGAGGATGTGGAATATCTTCCCTGACCGCTAATTTGATAACCTCGGCCTTGTCCCGAGCCCTGAACCACGTGGCATAATCCGCAACTGGAACACGGGTATATTTACTGACCTCATCCCGATGCTCCGATACGATTCCAACCGTGTCGTCGCTGACCGGCATTACCATATCGTATGAGTGCCCGGAGAGTTCTTCTCTGAGCCAGTTCAGCCATCTTTCGGGATACCGTTGCGCGGACGGATAAACCAGCCGACGACTGCAGTATCTCGAGAAAAAGCCTAGCGCAAACCACGATTCATCGGAACCAACAACCTCAATTCCCTGGCTGCCCAGGCTGCGAATAATCGGAATGGAATTCCGGGTGCCGGCATCCGTTACGAGGACTCTTGGCATCAGTCTTTTCCCGTAAGTATCTTCAGACCTTTAAGATAGAATCTCAGCCACAAAGGACACCTCCTTGACACATACCTTGCTTTTCTCACGCTCATGAGGAACTCCTCTGGCCCGTCAAAATCGGGCATCTGCATATAGGAATTGCCGAGCTCAAGAGGATGGTGCGCATCACTGCCGACAGCAACAACCATATTATTAGCGATCGCAAATTCTAAGGCCCTGGCATTATACTTTGGGTTAAGGGTACGCGAGTTAAATACCTCTATAATGTCAATGCTGTCTCTCAATCTCTCGGCGTCTCTTATCTTCACCGACGACTTCCTGAATTCGTCAAGCGGATGAGGCAAATAGACAAGCCCGCGCTGTGCCTTTATCCATCCAATCGTATCCTCAAGGCCGAGACAGGGCGGGATTTCCTCTTTAAGAAACAGTCCTGTTACGTCTCCCTGGCCCGTGGTAATCTCCTGGCCTATGATGATCTTCATTGGCGCCTTTCCAGAGAACTCCAATGCCCCACTCAAAGTATTATGGTCGGTGATGCAGACGCAATTGAGGTCTCTCTTTTTGCACCACCTGATGAAAGATTTGACAGTGGTAAACCCATCATGGGAATAGTATGTATGAGCATGCATCTCCACATTTATCATACAGAGTGTCCCTGGCCGCCGGCAGTGACCTCACGGTCGCCCTGCCCGCTGCGTGGCGCCTCAATTGTCCCGGCCGCGCGCAACCGCCTGAAAAATCTCTGCGAACCGCTTCGCGCCGATTCTCCGGTCCAATTCCTGCATATAGAAGGCCTTGCCGTTCTCACCCATTTTCTCCAGCTCCTCCTTCGGCATTGCCCGTAGTCTCTCAATCTGCCCGGCGATGCTTTCCGGATTTTCCGGCTCGCACTCAAAACCCGCCTTCGCTCTCAGGACCAAATCGGCGGCATCTCCCTTGACTCCTATAAGGATCGGCTTTCCCGCAGCCATGTATGCCTGAGTCTTCGACGGGATTGTCTTGGCGTATAAATCGTTGTTCTTCAGGTGAACCAGCAGCACATCAGCCAAGCTCATGATCCCCCCAATTTCAGAAACGGGCCGGCGCCCCAAGAAGAGCACGTTACGTAGCCGTAAACTCTGTGCCTTCTGCTTAAGCCCCTCGGCTTCGACCCCATCTCCCACAAAAACGAATCGGACGTCCGGATACTTAGCTTGCACGATTTCCGCCGCCGCCAAAACTGACCCTAATGCTTGGCCTTTGCCTAAATTGCCTGCAAACATTACGTTAAAATGTCCCGCCAAGCCAAGCTGGTTTGCCAAGGCGGGATTCTTCTTCACAGGCGCAGCATTGGAGTCATCACACCAGTTATATATGACTTCCAGCTTATCCTGCGGCACCCCCCTTTTGATCAGCTCATCTTTATACCCCGGGGAAAGAACCACGATCTTCTTTGCAAGTCTGTAAAGAATTCTGCAAATCCTGTCAACGCACCAGAGACCGAATCTGTTTGTGAACATCCCCGAAGCCGCGAGGGAATCGGGCCACAAGTCCTGAATGTCGTAAACCAGTGGAATGCGACGGAAAAGCCTTATCGCAGCAGCCGAGAATTGCACCGTCGCAGGAGGATGATAGACGTACGCAACGTCGGCACGCTTCACCACCCACGGACCGATCACAGCCGCACAAATCGCAAAGCTCATATAGTTGAAAAAACGCCGACTCCCGGATTTGTCGTGGCTCGGATACAACGGCACCCGCACAACCTGCACGCCCTCAATCTCCTCTCGTTGCAGCAGTCTGATCCTGTAGGGAGCATACAGACGACCGCCCGGGTAGTTGGGAAAACCCGTCAGTACCTGGACCTCGTGACCAAGCCGGACCAGCTCCTTGGCAAAAGGCAGACCCTTAAGAAAGGGCTCCGGTTGAAACCACTGGGTTATGAGCAGAATTCGCATGTCCGACTCTCCGGTGCGTCCTCTCAACAGACGATCGACCTTTCCGCCTGCGGAGGGTGATGAGTCACTCCTTTTGCAGTCCTGGTCGTTTACGAGCTACCGCTCGGAAGATCTCCTCATACCGCTTTGCACCAATTGCGACCGATAATTCCTGCTGGTAGAAGATCTTTCCGTTTTCTCCCATCCTGTCCAGCTCCGCCCGGGGCATCGCTTCGAACCTCTGGATTGTCTCTGCGATACTCTTGGGATTTTCAGGTTCGCATGTCAATCCTGCTTTGGCAGTCTTAACTAACTCCGCCGCATCTCCTTTTACGCCCATAAGTATCGGCTTGCCTGCAAGCATGTAGGCTTGTGTCTTTGACGGAATGGTTATCTTGTGCAGTGCGTTATCGCTTAAGTGCACGAGCAAGACATCCGCCCGACTGAGAATAGCTCCAATTTCTGATGGTGGCCGCCGGTCGAGAAACAGTACGTTCTTGAGAGCCAAATCCGCGGCTTTCTGCCTGAGATTACCGGCCTCGGTGCCGCTTCCTATCAGTACAAATTGAACGCGAGGACATTTGTTATGTACAATCCTCGCCGCCTCCAGCACAGAGCCCAGGGCTTGTCCTTCACCCATGTTGCCTGCAAACAGAACATTGAACCGACCTGTCAGCCCCAGCTTCGTTGCCAAGTCGGGGTCTTTCTCCACAGAGCGAACATTGGACTCGCCGTCTGCACACCAGTTATATATGACTTCGATTTTGTCTCGCGGAACGCCTCTCCGGCAGAGCTCTTCCTTGAATCCAGGAGACAAAACGACGATCTTGCTCGCAGCCCAATAGAAGAACCGACAACACCGTTCGGCCAGCCAAAGTCCGAATCTGTTTTGGAGCATCTTCGACGTCGCCAGCTCATCCGGCCAAAGGTCCTGGATGTTGTAAACGAAAGGAATCCTGCGGAGCACACGGAAAACACACGCCGGAATACATACGGTAGCTGGAGGATGGTAAACATACGCAACGTCAGCCCGGCTGGTTACCCAAGGACCTATGGCCGACGCAGAAAGCGCAAAACTCGTGTAATTGGCGAAACGCCGAATGCCCGAACGGTCGTGGCTGGGATAGAGAGGCACTCGAATAACCGGAACGCCATCCATATCCTCCCTCTGCAGCAGCCTGATGCGATAGCCATCATAGAGCCTGCCGCCGGGATAGTTCGGAAACCCCGTCAAAACCTGAACCTCATGTCCGAAATTGACTAATTCTTTGATGAAGTGCAGACCGTTGATGAAAGGCTCCGGTTGAAACCACTGAGTTATAAAGAGGATTCGCATCTCTCCGTCTTTGGCGCATCGCCCGACAGGTCCCTGGGGCTCAAGTAAGGTCGTTCTGCCTGATGTTATCCCACAAATGACTGAGCTTCGAGGTCCCGATAATCAGCTTTACGACTCGAAACGAAACATTGTCAATTTCATACTCATAGGGTATGCGCACCTTCTTCGCCCTGTTCTCTTGAGATATCTGCATCTTTATAGCAGAGACTATCACCTCCGGCTCAAGCCCGGTCATCACAATCGTGCCGGCGTCGAGCGCCTCCGGCCTTTCCATCGCGTTGCGCACCGTCAATGCCGGAAAAGACAATATAGCCGACTCCTCGCTAATCGTCCCACTGTCGGAAATCACACAGCATGCATTCATTTCAAGATGCACATAGTCGATAAAGCCAAACGGCTTGAGGAATTGAATCCTCTGCGAGATGTCTTTGTCCGACAGACTCTGGAGCCTTCTTCTTGTTCTTGGATGCGTCGAGACGATTACGGGCAGCTTGTACTGCTCACTCACCGTCTCCAAAGCAGTGATAAGTATTGAAAGATTCCGACTATTGTCAACATTCTCCTCACGGTGGATGCTGGCCAAAAAGTATTCGCCCTTTTTCAGATTGAGTTTTTGCAGGGCGTTCGAAGCCTTGATGCTCTCAATGTGTGTCATCAATACCTCTTTCATCGGCGAGCCTGTGACGTAAATCCGGCGGTGAGGTAATCCCTCGCTTAGCAGGTGCCGCCGAGCGTGCTCGGTATAGACAAGGTTGAAATCGCTGATGTGATCAATGATTCGGCGGTTAATCTCTTCGGGCACATTGAAGTCGAAACACCGATTGCCCGCCTCCATATGATAAATCGGGATCTTCAGCCTCTTGGCCATTATCCCGGCGATGGAACTGTTTGTATCTCCGAGTATCAGAACTGCGTCGGGGCGCTCCTTGGTGAGTATTTCTTCGGCGCCGATCAGAACACCGGCGTAAACACGTCCGAGGCTGGACGTGTCAACGTTCATGAAGTAGTCGGGCTTTCGGATGTTCAGATCTTTGAAGAACACTTCATTCAATTCGTAATCGTAGTTTTGGCCGGTATGAACGATTCTGTGGTCAACATGCTTATCCAGCAGCGCCATCACGCAGGACAAGCGAATGATTTCCGGCCTGGTCCCAAGTATCGTAACAACTTTTATCGGCTTTCGATGAGATTGCATTGTCATACCTGTTCATAGAAAGTATCAGGGTCGGCCGGGTCGTAGAGTTCGTTGGTCCAGAATAAGGTGTGCAAATCATCTTGGCCCACGTTCTCTATGTTGTGGGTGTAGAATATTGGCATCTCGACAAAAGCCGGCTCTTGTCCCGAGACCCTGTATTCAATCACGTTATCCGTTCCAATCCGCCGCAGCCGAATTATCGCCGTCCCCTTGATAACACAGAACTTCTCTAATTTCCTGGTGTGATAGTGATTACCTCGCACGATGCCCGGTTTTGTTGTGGAATAGAATATCTGACCACCCTGTTCCAGTTTGATAACTTCAAACAATGCCCCTCTGTCGTCGCAATGCAGCGCGGATTTTTGCAGATAATCCGCGTTACTCAGGTACGTAAGAAAGACCGTATAGAGGCTCTGTTCGAATCTGTTCTTAAATGCGGGGACAATTTTCTTGCCGAAGTAATAGTCTCGGAACTTCTCTAAAAGTGCCAGTACCTCAGAGACTTTTACCGTTGCCGTTTCCTGCACACTCACCTTTTCAAAACCTGCGGGCGGACTCTCAATTGCCTCCAGGATAATCTCCGTCAGTTCATTAATATAAATCAGGCTCAGCTTCTTGTCCACGTGTATCTGTGGTTTTGCACCCTGGGACAGTTCATAACAGAACGTAGCCACGACCGAATTATAGTGCGGCAAACCACTGTCGCCATAGACGTTTGGAATAGTCAGAACAGTTACGGGCGCATTGGTCCTGCCTGACCATTCCTCAAAAATGTGCTCGCCATCCCTCTTTGAGCGTCCGTACGGATTGTCCAAGGCGTTTTGTATTGAGGATGAGAAGATTACATGTGGCCTGACACCCAGCTCATCCATCTGCGCGACAACTGTTTTTACCAGCGAGACGTTTACATTATATATCTCGTCCGGGTCGCCGCGGTTCATAGCCGCAAGATGCGCAACGACGTCTGCCTCTGATAGAAACGCCTTTAGATTGTCGGGCTGCTCGAAATACGAATCCTCAAAGGCAAGCACTGATATGCCTTCTTCGCGGACCAGTCTATCACGAAGATGCGAGCCTATGAATCCTGACATGCCGGTAATTCCTACCCGTAGCTTGTTCATATACTCTGCCTCCCGGCCAAGAACATCGCCATAATCAAAGCCCCGACAGAATTATACAGGCCTGTAGTCCTGAAGCTCAGCTTTAACACTTGGCAGGCTAAGCAATAACTGTTCTACTTCTTTAACTCCAAGTCGCTGAGTATTGTGAGAGGTGTAATCTTCAACTGAAGCTTCCGCCAAATCACCTTCTGTGAAGTACTTCGTGTAGTTCAAATCACGGTCATCAAGTGGTATCCGGTAGTAATCCCCCATGTCTTCGGCCCGTTGAAGCTCTTCTTTACTGACCAGCGTCTCGTAAATCTTTTCGCCGTGTCGCATACCGATTACCTTCTTGGGCACGTCGGAGTTGAAGATATTCTTCATCGCAGTAGCCAGATCATCAACCGTACAAGCCGGCGCCTTTTTGACAAACAAATCTCCCGGTTGTGAATTATTGAAGGCAAAGAGAACCAGATCGACTGAATCTCGCAAAGGCAGCAGGAATCGCGTCATTCCCGGAACCGTGATTGTAATTGGCTTGTTCTGCTTTATCTGCTGTATGAAAAGCGGTATCACCGAGCCGCGTGAGCACATCACATTGCCATATCTCACGCAGGAAACAATGGTGTCGTTCGACGCACCTTTACGAGACACCGCCTGTACCACTTTTTCCATAATGGCCTTCGACATGCCCATCGTATTAATTGGATAAACGGCCTTGTCTGTGCTCAAACAGACAACCCTTGAGACCCTATTAGCAATCGCTGATTCAATAACGTTGTGGCCGCCAACTATATTTGTCAGAACGGCCTGCATCGGGAAAAACTCACAGGATGGCACCTGCTTTAGAGCAGCGGCGTGAAAAACAAAATCCACTTGCTTCATCACGTTGTTCACACTGTTAATATCCCGCGTGTCGCCTATGTAGAAGGCGAGTTTGGTGTTTCTTAACTCAATTCTCATCAACTCCTGTTTCAGCTCATCCCTGCTGAAAATCCGAACCTCTTTGACATCTTTTTCCAACAGACGGCTAATGACCGCCCTGCCAAAGGACCCCGTTCCGCCGGTGATTAGGATAGTCTTTCCAACCAACTGTTCCATATCATTGCTCCAGGTTACAAATTGTCTTATCGTTTCCTGCGTGCAGTAATGCGTCATTCCCCGATACGAGCCTTGCTCTCTAACAGAGCCGTCTGCAGTTTGATGATTCTATCGCAAATGCCCCGTCTTATCTGGTCAAAGATCTCGTAATCTTCACTTTGTCCGTTATTTAGATCCCTGAGAATTACCTTTTCCATAGGGTCAACGGGCAAATCTCTGTGCTTTGCCCAATAGCTTTGCGCAAAGTTCTTGCTTATTCTTTTCAGTATACCGTCAAGGTACGCCTCGGCCTCTTTTCCCAGCAGTTTTGTGTCAACATCGGCGCCCTGCAGAGCCTGGTCAATCAGGATCTGCAATGTGCTTATCAACTGGGAGTCCTCTGTTCCTTCTCGGAGCGATTCATAGCACAGACTCGGCAAAATATCCCCTTTCCACGTCGGATAGGTCAGGAGATAATCATTCATACCTACTACGTTAGAATGTTCGGCTTGAACATCCATATCATCGTAGGGGTCGGCCAAGTCGTCGCGATATGCATAGCTGAAAACGTACGTAGCATCGACGGCAAACGGATACAGGCCCTTCAGTACCCGATTGTAAACAGGCCGCACACCCGTACATGAGTATGTATCCACATACGCAGTGGTTACACCTGAGATTCCTGCTTTTGCGAGGAAGCTTTCGTCCAGCAAACGCGCAGGACACACCGACACGTCAAGAACTTCGCTCATTGGGCGCAGATAGTTAACTCCTCTTCGTTCCTCCTCAGCAGACAAAGGAAGCTGCTTGTCTGCATAGGGATATACCCCCGACCATGTCTTGAGGCCGGCTTTCCTTGCAATGGATGAACACAAGTACATGACACGCCTTTTGTAAGGATCGAGACCGGGTTCATCCACGAAGGCAAAAACCGCCTCCAGGTTGAGACTCCTTGCCACGTCGGCATATTTCTTCAAGATGCGACCGTATGTCTGCTCATACTGTGGGAAATGGTGCTCAAAGCGCGGTTTGGGACCATTGAGTTTTAGCCATACAAGACTAAAGTCCGATACTGTGATGAAAATCGTCTTGGCCTGAGGATACACATCTCTAAATACTTGCAGTTCCTCTTTGAATCCATCCAGTTGTATAGTCACATCTCCGGCTTGTGTCCTTGTCAACTGCCCTTTGGGGAAGAACATAGGTGTCAGTCCGTGACTTATCATGTCTCGCAACACAGAAACACGGCTACGGTGGTAGTCCTTGTAGAATGGACTGTGATAAACCAAGTGTCCGACTTTGTTCTCAAGAAGCCTGACCGGAAGGACTTCCACAAACAACGGCACTTGACAAGAAGATTTCTCCTTGGAACTGACCGAGACTTCGCCCGCATACACACCGGGCGCTGCGTCTTCGGGTATGTTCACTGTTAGCCAGAACTGGCAACTGGTATCGGCTTCTATGTCGGTACTATCGTTTGTGAAGCTTAGGTAATCCGGGCACAGACCGTATCTTCTTGTCCAACCCCACCCCCAGCGCTGATCGTTGCAGATAACCCTTCGGACACCAACCATATCGGTTGGTATGGTATTTATGCCAAAATGCAGATCGCTCACTTTCACCTCTACCCCGGATATGCGTTCAAACGCGTGAACAACAAACGAAAGCGGCTCGGCCTGCCCCGTAACTTCAAAGCACCTCAATGCGTCGCCTACACGGCTATAATCGACAGCACTGTTTGGAAACACCAGCTTGAGGTAGTTGACCGGATAGATAACAAAGCCCCTCGATTCCGACCGCTTGGCAACGCCGGCAAGCCCTTCTTCCGGCGTATAATCAACTCGTTGCAGGCCCCTTTCTGCACGGTCCTTCTCCCTCATTCTTTCAAATTCTTCCTGCTCCAACGAACTCAAGCGTACGTACGAGATAGGCAAATCGACCGAACCGGATTTAGGCATGACAATCCGGAACTGGAAGGAACCCTCTATTGCACGCACCATTTGTCTCGGCGTGCGTTCCAGAAAAGTCCGAGCAAGTCTCCACTTGCCGTCTGCCTCCGCTGCGAGATGCCCAACCTCGACGTACTCATTGTCCTTGGAAAAATCTATTCGCGCCTGAATAACTGGCTGGCCCTTTGCGCGACTCTCGTTTATTGGCTGACGTTTCAAATCATCCCGATAGAATATATCCAAAATCATGCTATACTTGCAGAAGCCCCTGCTATCGACATCAAAAGGAGCAAAACACAAGTCTGCTTCGCTCTTTGCTTTCAGTTTACGATACGAAGTCCGGCCGTCCTTCCCTCTCTCCCCCCAGCCACGCAAATCCGGTAGAAGAACCTGACCTATTTTTTCAAAGTCTGACTCTTGGCCAAATTGTTTTACCGCCGACTGCCTGGCTGCAACAGGTTGAGCAGCAGATGCACAAAATGCGCCGGCCGCCTGAATAACTACTATTCCAACAAGAATACTTTTGCTGCTGATAGCTGTCATCTTTCTTCCTTCGAAAGGTAGATTCCATTCTTCCTAACCATTTCTTGCAGCCCTGCATCATGCCAGCGAAAAACACACGCGACGGCAAGCTATCCTGCCCCACAATCGCCTCGATGCCGCCGCGGCAACCTCTTCGTCTGGCCCGTGTGTGTTGCAAACACTTGTAGGCAGGCAATTCTGCAATGGTTTCTTGGCATTGAAGAGCACTTGCCTTGCCTGATACTGGCATGGGGTGCTTACTACCCGGTCATCTGCTCCAAAAGACAAACCACATCCGTAGCGATCTCGTCCCACGACCTGAAATTCGTTTGTAGCCGGGTCTTGCCTTTTGCAACCAACTCTTGGCTTAGTTCCGGGTTGTTTCGCAGCTTTAGAATCGCGTCCTTGATCGACGCTGCATTCCACGGGTCGAAATATATGGCGGCATCGCCGCATACTGCGTGTGCAAAGTCGAGGTCGCTGGTGAGAATGGGCAGTCCAAAATGCATGGCTTCCAAATACGTTCCGCTAAAGGACTCAAGGAACGTTGGCAGAAACATCGCCTGACAGTTCCGATAATATGCGGCCAGTTCACACTGCTTAAGAGGTCCAACATTGATGATGGAATTGCCAAGGCCCATTCGTTGGACTGACCGCAAAAATAGGGGCGCATAGGCGTAATGATCGCCAGATACAGTAGTAACCGTCACCACATCAGCCAATTCGTTGCCAAAGTCGCGGTACAATTGGAGAAGAATTTCAAGATTCTTGTGTGCGTAATACTTCGTGAGAAAAAACAACTTCGTATGTTTGGAATAAAGGGCCAACGGCGACGGCATCGCCGGTCTTGGACCGCTGTCCTGTGAAAAGGCCGAAACAGCATTGGGACATATAGCCGTCTGACCCTGGTAGCCGTAAACCGCGCGGAGTCTATCTTGAATAACGCCGGTTTGCACCAGAACAAGCTGGGTATTCTTCAGTTGACGGCGAAAACGCCTCTTGTGGTACAGCACATTCAGCTTACTCTCAATCGTCAGTTTCCCGTAGTGTTTGCTGCTATAGAACAGGTGGGGCATCTGAATCAGAACTGCCTGGGGGCAGGGTGGATTGGCCAGCCCAAAACCTCCAAGAGCCAAGAGTACATCTGGCCGGAAGGACCTGACGATACTTGGAATCTCGAAGGACTCGTAATACAGTCGCTTAAGCCGCCCGGCATGCCTGTACACCACCGTCTCACACTTCGGAATCCGCCTGCAAATGTCCTCATAGCCCAGTCCCATGGGGATGGTAACCAGGTACGCATGCTCCGACGCGATATGTCCCAAAGCAGCTATCATGTTCTGCCCAACAGATACTCCTCCACCCACCCGCAGACCATGGGCCAGGATGACTATTCGTAAGGTAGCATCCGCAGAGTCTTCATCGCAGATCAGTGGTGCAGTAGTCCGCGACCGCGCGTGAGTAGGTAGCTGTGGTCTTGCTATGCTATTTCCTGTCTTCTCGGACCTCAAGATTGCTTTCTCGCTTACGATGTTTTTCGAGCAGCTCGTCAATTGTGGTAATCTTCTGAAAAGGATTGCCTATGACCACCGTCCTGCTCTCCACGTTGCCCCGCACCACGGCACCGGCGCCGATGATAACGTTGTCCGCTATCGTTGTGCCGGGCATCAACATGGCCCCCCAACCAACAAAAACATTGTTCCCAATGGTTATAGGACGAATTATGGCTACGTCAGGCCCTTTAAGCTCGTCGGCTGCGATCATCGCCGTTGTCAGACTGTAGTCGTGAACAAGCAAGCTGACATTCGATGAGATGACAACGCGGTCGCCCAGTGTTATCTTGCTAAAGTCGTCGATAAAAGCGTTTGGCGATATAAACCTTGGCTTTCCGAGGAGTTTCATTCCCGCTGCCCGAAGCAACGGCAGAAGCAAGGCCATGTACAGACGATGATTGAACAGCGCAATCGGCCGAATGGCCAGCAATGAAAGCCGCAGCGGAATCCTTCCAAGCACATGCAGAAGCCTGTTGGAAAGTCTCCGGAAATGCATTTCAGATCCTTTCAGGCCGCGATAATCCTTCCGATATTAACACTACCTCAAGCGACGCTCATATGCTTTGTAGTGCCTGACCAATCGTTTTGTCTATCATCTTAGCGTGGTCAAGCCAAGTGACGTTTTGCGTTATGTATTGTCGGCCGGCCAAGCCCGCTTGGGCCAATCCATGCGGCCCGTGGCTTCTCCAAAGCTCAGCAACCAGTTCCGCCACTCCCACTGGATCGGTCGGCGGGCAAGAGAAAATCCCTGGAATTCCAGAGTAGGCATCAAACTTACCCGGATTGTGCAGGAGGATCGGCTTGCCAATCGCCAGAGAAGTCCAGACCTTCATCGGATTTATTCCTCCGACCGTCAGGTACTGTGAGTGCTCGTACAAGGCCATGATCAAATCACACTCGCCCAGCGCTTCGGATACATCGTCAGGCTGAACGTAGCCCTTGAAGACCGTTTTTTGTGAGATACCTAATGCTGCCGCTTTTTCCTCTGCCTGACCACGACCGGCACCGTCACCGACAACGACCAGCATTGCGCGGACGTTCTGCTTATTGAGTTCAGCAACGACGTCTAACGTAAGGTTAAGTCCCCGGTCAAGATGAATCGTACCCAGAAAGCCGACCACCGGACCTTCGTGTTGTGATTCTCTCGCCGCAACAGCAACTCGATAGTCATCTGCATTAACCCCGACACCGGTCACAGTGACAATCGCTTTGGGGGCTTTGATCTCGCTTGCGAGATCTGCCAGCTCTTCTGTCAACACGATGACCGCGCAAGCGTGCTTCAACAGAAACCTACTCGCCCAATAACCCCGGCGCCAGAAATCGCGTCCGTTCAACAGGCACTGC
>DATEBC010000359.1:0-6061 GCA_035288065.1 Sedimentisphaerales bacterium
CGGCGAGCCTGCGTTTGTACTCGGCCTGCGCCGCGGCGGGATCGACGTATCTGTCGCGCCCGCTCTCGATGTCACGGAACAGCGCAGGCGAGTCGAAATCAAAGCTCAACTCAGCCGGGTCCAGGACATTGAAAATGACCACATCGTGCCCAGCGGCGCAGAGATAGCCGAGCTCCGATTCGAGCCGGTCGATACTGCTCAGCAAGTCGGAGATCAGGACGATCAGCCCGCGCCTGGTCAGCAATTGGGCAATTCGCCGCAGGGCGGCGCCGATGTCCGTGGCCGGACCTTCGGGCTGCGATTCCAGAGCCAGAATCAGGCGATGCAGGTACCCGGGCCGATTCCGGGGCGGAAGATATTCTCTTATTTGGTCGTCGAACGTAGCCAGGCCGACGGCATCGCCCTGTGAGAACAGCAGGTAGCCCACCGTTGCCGCGAGTGTCCCGGCATACTGCGCCTTGCTGTAACCGACCGAGCCATACCCCATCGATCTGCTACGATCGACGAGCAGGTGGCAGCGAAGATTCGTTTCATCCTCGAACTTCTTGATGTAGAACCGGTCGCTGCGGGCGTAAAGCCGCCAGTCGATGTAGCGCGGGTCGTCGCCGGGAGTGTATTGGCGGTATTCAGTGAACTCAACGGAGAATCCGTGATAGGGGCTTCGGTGAATGCCCTTCCAGAAGCCCTCGACTATGACTTTGGCGCGCAGCTCTATGGACTTTATTCGCATCAGGGAGACCGGGTCGATTATCCCGGCCCGCCCGATGCGGGGACCGTCGAAACCGGGTTGTGCGGCGTTTGTCGTCATTTCGCGGCGTCCTCTTTGACGGAGTTCAACAGCCGCTCGACAAGGTCCTCGATGACGACCCCCTCGGCTTCGGCGCGGTAATTTATCAGGATGCGATGCCTCAGCACGGGCAGCGCCAGCGCTCTTATATCGTCGAATTTGACGTGGCTCCTGCCGTGGAGCAGCGCCCGCGCCTTGCCGCCGAGGACCATGTACTGCGATGCCCGCAATCCGGCGCCCCACCTGACCCAATCGTTCACAAAGCCCAGCCCGTTGCCGGGACTCGGGCGCGAGGCCGCTGCAATCCTCACCGCGTACCTGACCACGTCCTCGGCGGTAGGGACCTTCCGCACGGCTTCATGAAACCGCAGGAGATCTTCGCCGCTGAATATCTGCTCGATTGGCTCCGGATCGACGGTGGTTGTTTGGCGAACGACGGCGACCTCATCATCTTCGGGCAGATAGCCGATCGAGACATTGAACATGAAGCGGTCAAGCTGAGCTTCGGGCAGGGGATAAGTGCCTTCCATTTCGATTGGATTTTGCGTGGCGAATACGAAGAAAGGCTCGCTGAGCCGATGGCATACGCCGCCGGCGGTGACGTGATGCTCCTGCATCGCTTCAAGCAGAGCGGCCTGAGTTTTGGGCGGAGTGCGGTTGATCTCGTCGGCAAGAATAATATTGGCGAACACCGGACCCTTCACAAACACCATCTTTCGTTCGTGGTCGGTCTGCTGCAGTATCTCGGTGCCGGTGATATCGGCGGGCATCAGGTCGGGCGTGAACTGAATCCGCTGGAATTTGAGGTGGAACAACTGCGCCAGCGATTTAACCAGCAGCGTCTTGGCCAGGCCCGGAGCACCGGTAATGAGGCAGTGCCCGCCGGAGAGAACGGCGATCAGCAGATGGTCGATGACTTCCTGCTGGCCGACGATGACTTTTGAAAGCTCCGCGCCGATGCGCTCGCGGGCGTCCTTGATTTGTTCCACGGCCCATCGTTCAAATTCGTATTCTTTTGTCGCCAACTTTGTTCTTCCTTTCACATCTTTGACGGCGTCTCAGGCGACGCCTCAATGCGTCATCGCGTAGAACACAATATTGATCCCTAAAGGATACGCCTTCTTCTCGGAAAACTCGTGGAAGTACCATTCGTTTTCGCCCTCTCGCTCCCATCCGTCGCCGAGGTCGGTGTTATGACAGATGATGGCCATCATCCTGCCCTTGTCGTCGAAGATTGCCTTGTAGTGGACTTCGCGCGCGTCGTCGCGTTCCCAGGTGATTCCGTAGCCGCGTCCGCCCAGCGCGTGGCCTATGCTGGGTATCTGGGGCCTCTCCTTCAGATCGAAGACGGCGTGGAAAACCGGATGGTCCAGCTCAAGCTCGACTAATTCACGGTCGGGGAATACGCGTTTGATCTCATAATAGAAATTAAACCACTCATCCTCGCCCCAGAAGTCATCGACCATTAGAAATCCGCCGTTGAGCAGGTAGCGCCGGAGGGCATCGACCTCCTCCTGGCTGAAGGCCAAGTAGCCCGGCTCGACGATGTATATAAACGGATAGTCGAACAGTTTCGGGTCGGTCAGTTCGAGGACGACCCCGTCGGGATCGACTTCCATAGAGGTCAATTGCTGAAGCCTGAATGAGAAGTTCAGGTCGCTGTCGGGATAATCGGTGGCCCATCTGCCTCCACCGTATCCCCTTCTGCCGTATCCGCGACCGTATCCGTCGTAGCCGGATGAATAGCGAATTCGCACAAACGTGAATACATCGTTTGAAAACTCCTCATCCGGCTTCCAGTCGGGCACGCCCCTGCGGTCGTAATATCTCTGGGCGAAAGCCAGACCGGCGGTGACGAACAAGATGACGAGCCACTTTGATTTCTTCATTGCATCCAACCCTCAATCCTTCTGGCCCGGCTTTTGAGCCTTGTCGTTGTCTTCGACGATCTCGAGCAATAGACGATGCGCATCTCGGAATCTCGGCGCGTCCGCGAGCGCTTCGAGGACGTGTCTTTTTGCCGCGGCCTTGTCGCTGTGTCGAAGCATCAGGGCAAGCCGATAGTTGACCTCGGCAGGGTCGGCAGGGTCGAGCAGGAGCACGCGCCGGTATGCCTCAACGGCCTGGTCGTCCCGGCCAAGCTCCTGGTTGGCCCTGCCCATTTTCGAATAAGTCTCGACATTCAGCGGATAGACGGCAAGATATTTGTCGGCGGCGGCAACGACCTGCGGCCAATCATCCCGCTCTGTTTCGATCTCTATGAGCCGCTCATATGCATAGACCGCATCGGCTGAATTTTGAGCCAATTTGGCGAGCGCTTCGCGCTCCTCTTGCGTCTCGCCGAGATTGCGATGCGCTTCGGCCAGCAGGAAATAGGCATTGTCTTCACCTGCAAATTGCGGATACAGCGAGATCAGCTTGTTGAGAGGCCCTTTTGCCTGCTCGTATCTCTGTTGCGCGATGAGGCTCTTTGCGTAAAGGGTCAGTCCCCGGAAACTGTTGGGATGTGCGGCGAGCCAGTCTTTCACAGCGTTCGGGTCGGATGCGTCGATTTGTCCGGGTTGGGGTTCGGCCCAGTCCATATCCGCCGCCAGTTCCTCGGCGCGTTTCTTTGCAAAAACGGCGAACTGCTCTTCAATCTTATCCATTTTTGCCGTTCGCTTTTCTATCGTTGCGTTTATCTCCGCACCGTTTGCAAGGTCCGCCAGTATCAACTTTAGGCTGTCCAAGCCGAAACGCTCGATGAGAAACTCAACGACGAGCGAGGATTCGTAGTATGCAAACTGCAGGTGCATCGGCGTCGGGGGATTGAGGAATGCGGCGCTGAGATTGCCGACCGGGACAAGGCCGTCTTCGAGCACCATCTTTCGGAATTCAGGCGTCATTCTCTGGCCCCACGCAGGGTCGCGCTGCGACTCCTCATAGACGGAGATGCCTTCACTGAGCCATCGGGGCATTTTGTTCTGCGTCAGATTGAGTGTTACGACGTGGCAAAACTCGTGCCACAACATTGCCTGCCAGTTGTGAGGACTTTCGAGCTTAGGACTGTTGGCGGTTATTACGTTGCCGAAGCATACACCCAGAAAACCATCCCCCCCTGGCATCCCGAAGGTGCGCACCGCAAAATCCTGCTGTCTTGGAAACATCTCCACCGTTACCGGCTTTTCGAGCTCGACGCCGTACTTCCGGCACAGATGCCCTTTGGCCTGGGCGAGCAACTTCAGTACCGTGTCCCCATAGACCGCGGCTTCTAAGGCGTTCATCCTGAGGATGAACCCGTCGGCTGAAATCGTCCTGAACCCGGCCAAGTGGTCGCGCAGATTGGCGAGATTGTATGCCTGGACGTTGTATGCGTCGCGCGCGTGGACCTCGTCGGCGAGCATCCAGCCGTTCTCCTCATCGCCCAGACGAAGCAGGTCCTGGGCAAGTTGAATCTTGGCCGGCAGATAATCCGGATCGAGTTTCAGGGCGCCGCGCTGATACTCGGCCCCTTCCGCAAAGCGATACTTCTCGGAAAGCTTTCTGCCGATTAGGTGATCGACGAGCGGATTTGTCGTCCGAAATTTCAGCGCATTTGCCCAGCAGGTCTTGAAGGCGCTGCGGTCGTCGGCCAGATAGGCCAACAGCGCACGGTATGCCCACGCCTCCGGATGCCAGGGATTAACTTCGACAACCCGATCCAGCAGTTTAGCCGCGGCATCATAATCTTCGCAATCGATCTGGTGCTCGGCCAGCAGGGTCAGGGCAGGGGCGTATTTAGGGTTTATCAGCAGCGCCGCGTCGAGCGACTTAATCATCTCGGCGCGGTCGCTGTTGTAAAAGGCCCGCGCCAGGCCGCAATGCACATCAGGCTCGTTGCCGAATCGCTTTATTGCCTCGCGATATTGACCGGCGGCTAATTCGTAGTCCTGCTTGGCCAGCGCCAGCGCCCCTGCAGCGAGATAGGCCCGGCGATAGTCCGGATCTTTCCTCAAGGCGCGATTGTAGAACTGCTCCAGCACCACCCTCGGCTCGCCCCCCAGCAGCAGAAGCGTCTCGCCGAGAACCACCAAATCCTCGCTGTCCAGAAAATCGATGTGTCGGCGGGCCCCTATCTGATAGATTCGAGAGAGCATCTCCGAGGCCTCCTTGGTCTGTCCGTTGTTCAGATAGACCTCGTAGCCGAGCTTGAGCAGACGCAGACTAAGCGAATAATGTTCAAGCACCGAATTAACATCGTCGGCAGCCTCGGAATACCGGCCCAGCGCCATCTCCGATTGGATCATCAACGCGCGCCATTCGGACGAGAAGGCTTTTTCCTCAATGGCCGACTTGGCCGTTTCGATGCACTCGGCATATTGCCCGGTCCTGAATTGTCCGCGACAGACCTCAATCTCGACCTCGAATCCGCCGCCGGCGGACTCGGCCACGCCGCCCGGCAAACACACACAGAGCAGCGCCGCAAGCAATCCGCCGGAGGCGGACCAGATGTATCGGGTCGTGGAATTCATTCTATGGCTATTAACGCAGATTAACGCGCAAAAGTCAAGCTGTCCGGATGAAGCCAAAATAATAGTTTCATCCTATTGCAGCTACGCGCAAAAGACGCTAAAATCAGGCTTAGTCGCGTCCGCCTCGTGCGGACTCGTCTAAACGATTGTCGTGAGATTCAGGACCTTTACAGGAGATGGAAAAATGATCTCAACAGGCAGAATTGTGATGCTGTTCGGCGGCGTATTCTGCGCCATTGCCTCTTTTGTCCCGCAGGCCCAGGCCGGCCAGGCGGATTACCTGTCGCCGTCGGCCCTCGTTGTGGACGGGCAGGGAGAGGCGCTTTACATTGCCGAAGAAACGGCCAACCAGATAGCCGTCTTCGACGTAGCCTCAGGGGCAGTGAAGAAAACCATCTCGCTGCCGGATCGGCCGAGCGGCCTGGCCCTGGCGCCGGACGGCGGGACACTCTACGTCACCATCGGCACGCCGGACGGCAAAATCAGCGTAGTCAATCTCCAGGAAGGCAAATCCGTCAGCGAAATGAACGCCGAGCATACGCCCAACGCGCCCGTCGTCAGCCCCGACGGCAAGACCCTCTACGTCTGCAACCGCTTCACCAACAACGTCGCGGTCTATGACCTGCCGTCCAAAGAGATCACAGCAACTATTGAAGTAACCAGAGAGCCCTTCGCCGCCGCGATTACGCCGGACGGCAAGACTCTTTTTGTTGCGCATCTGATCCCTGGCGGGGCCTCCGACCGCGACTACGTTGCAGCCGAGGTCTCGGTCATCGATACGACG
>DATEBC010000360.1:0-7100 GCA_035288065.1 Sedimentisphaerales bacterium
TATTTTGGCTTGCTGGAGGGTATCGAGAGGCTCTTCGGCCGGCACGTTGATTTGGTGATGACCGGCGCCATAAAGAATCCATACTTTCTCCAATCCGTTAATAACAATCACCAGGTGCTCTATGCGGCTTGAGACCATGAAACTCCTGGAGGATATACGACAGGCTTCCGAACGTATCTTGGACTTCACTTACGACAAGTCACTGCCTGATTATTCCGCTGACGCCCTGCTTCGCAGTGCCGTCGAAAGGCAATTTGAGATAATAGGCGAGGCATTGAACAGGCTCGTAAAAGCGGCGCCTGATGTAGCGGACCAAATCGATCATCACCAGCGCGTTATTGCTTTCCGCAATATCCTGATTCACGGCTACGATATCGTGGAGGACGCGGTCGTCTGGGAGGTGGCCACAGACCACCTGCCTACGCTTTATGAGCAGGTCCAGGCCCTGCTCGGTGCAGACGATAAGCAAAATAGCGGGTGAAGGGGTGGACCTTTCTCTTGCGCAAGTGACAACGAGAAGTAAGGACTTCCTCGCTGAAGATGCCGCAGAAAGCCCGATGCAGGATGTTCTATTATGAAGAGCGTTGTCGGCCGGATGTTCGATGGAATAGCCCCTACCTATACTCTGCTCAATCACATCTTGTCTTTCGGACTGGATTTCTCCTGGCGCCGCAAGCTCGCCGACCGTCTTGAGAAGGGCCGGCCCATTGAAGTGCTCGATCTCGCCACCGGCACAGGTGATCTGTTGATCTCAATGCTTCGCAGAAGAGATAATATTAAAAAGGCCGTCGGCTTGGATATATCTGAGAACATGCTTGTTCTCTGTCGTAAAAATATTGAGCGATCAAGTCTGTCCGACCGTGTTACTCTTATTCAGGGCGATGCCGCTCGGACCGGCTTGCCCGATGGCCGGTTTGATGCGGTGACAATGGCCTTCGGTATAAGAAACGTTCCCGATCCGGCTCAAACACTAAGCGAGATATATCGCCTCCTTCGGCAGGGCGGCGCCGCATTAATATTGGAGTTCTCATTGCCCGCCAATCGCATCATCAGGAGTCTCTATCTCGTTTATTTGCGACATGTTGTCCCGTTCATGGGCTATCTGATCTCTGGAGACAAGGCGGCCTATCGCTACCTCAACATGACAATCGAAGCCTTTGACAAGGACCGCGACCTGCCCGGCCTCATGCGAAAAGCCGGCTTCTCAAACATCAGCACAAAGACCCTGACTCTCGGAACCGTATCTCTCTGCTCGGCCTGCAAACCTTGAAGCGCGTGTGAGAAGTGGCACGGCCATCCTGGCCGTGCGTTTCACGAGGTGGTCCGCTCGTAGGGAAAAGACCAATTGCACGGCCACCTGAATTCCCTTGCCCTTGTACGGTATGACATTTACATTAGCTGCAGTGGTTTATGGAAGCAGGTATTCCAAAAGCTATGAACACAGAATTCTTCAAAGGCAAAAAGGTCTTGGTAATGGGTCTGGGCCGATTCGGCGGAGGCGTCGATGTCGCCAAGTTCGCCGCCGACTGCGGGGCAAAGGTTATCGTCACCGATACGGCCCCGCCCGAGAAACTGAGAGACTCGATAGAGCAGCTTAAGCAGTTCGGCGATATGGAATTCCATCTCGGCTCGCACGACCGCGCCGATTTTGAGAATGCCGACGTTGTCGTAGCCAACCCCGCCGTTGCCCCCAACAACGATCTCCTCACAATAGCCCGCGCCGCCGGCGGACTCGTGACTTCTCAAATCGCTATATTCTTTGAGTTGTGCCCCGCCCCCATCGTCGGCATAACCGGCGCCAACGGCAAAAGCACAACCACCGCCCTAACCGCCCACATTTTGACTAACAAGCAATCCGATAACGTCATTGCGAGGAGGCCCTTAGGGCCGACGAAGCAATCTCCAACTCCGCGACGCGCGATGCGCCACCAAGGCCCCTTGAGGGGCGATCCGACATACGAAAATGTTTTCTTAAGCGGCAACATCGGCAACCGTCCCCTGCTGGCCGACATCGACGAGATCACTGCTCGCGACCTTGTCGTTCTTGAGCTGTCGAGTTTTCAGCTTGAGCAGTTGGCCCAGATCGAGAAAGCTCCGAAGGTCGCGCTGCTGACCAACCTGACGCCCAACCATCTCGACCGCCACGGCACATTCGCCGCCTACTGCGCCGCCAAGGAAAACATCTTCAAGTTCCAGAAGCTTGACGAAGACAGTCCCGCCGTATCTATTTTCAATGCCGAGGACGAAATAGGCGCAGAATGGTTCGACAAGTACCGCTCGGACGTCGGTCGAACCTGCATCAAGTTCTCCCCGGACGACGTGCCCGCGCAGATTCGCAAAAGGTTTTCGCTGCCCGGCCGGGCAAATCTCTCTAACCTTGCCGCCGCTCTGGCTGTCGCAAGATGCTTCGACGTGCCGGACGACGCCGTCGAGCGCGCCCTGCCGGATTTCAAGCCGCTGCCCCATCGCCTCGAGCTTGTCGCGGAATTGAAGGGCGTCCGCTGGTACAACGATTCGATAGCAACAACCCCGCAAAGCGTGATCGTCGCCCTCGAGGCCTTCGAGAATCCCTCCATCGTTATCGCGGGTGGATACGATAAGAATATTCCATTCGACGAGCTTGGCCGAAAGATCGCTCAGACCGCCAAAGCCGCAATCCTGCTCGGCCAGACCGCCCCGAAAATCGCCCGGGCGATACGCAACGCCCAGTCATTGCGAGGAGCGAAGTCCGCCGTGGTGGATGGCAATCTCAAGCCATCCGAATCCAGTATCCAGCGTCCAGTATCCAGCATCCAGTATCCAGCATCCAGTATCCAGCATCGAGCATCGAGCATCGAGCATCGACCATCGACCATCGAAATCGTCGCCTCCCTCGCCGACGCGGTTGCGCTCGCCGCCAAGCTCGCGGTCCCCGGCGACGTAGTGCTCCTTAGCCCGGCCTGCGCAAGCTACGACATGTTCGACAATTTCCAGCAGCGAGGCCGACAATTCGCCGAGCTTGTCGCCGCCTTGTCCAATATCTGAAAAACATTATAGGAATTTCCCGACGACAGCGGAAAAAGTCGGAAAAAAATCCAATCTCCCATCTCGCCCGCTTCTGAACTCGAAACGCCCTAATTCAGACCTATCAACTCACCCGGGGTCGATTTTCCCGGCGGTGCAACATTAAGCGGCCCTCGCTTCCTGCCGATTTCAATTCCAGCACAATTAAGAAGCAGTCTTGCAAAAGAGGTCAAGAAATGAACGAGCATGCCGAGCGCCGGACGGAAAAGAGGTTGAGATATTATTGGCCTATTTGGTTCGCTGAGAATTTCGACGATGCCCTCGCACAGGGGCAGATGGTGGATCTCTCCAGCAGGGGCGCCGCCTTCACCTGTTACGCCGACCAGACCTGCCCGGATCTCGGCCGGCACATAACCGCTCGGTTCAGCGTCCCCCGCTACGGTCCCGACGGCTCGTTCGACATGGCCGACTTCACCCGCTCGGCCCACATCTGCCGAATCCAAAACGTAAACCCCTTTCTGCGGCGAGTCGCCGTCCAGTTCGCCGAGGCCCTGCCCTTCAAGCCCGGCGAGCAGCAGACCGAACACGCAGACGCCGACCCATCGGAAACCCTCGAACCGGCAAGAGTCTGAGAATCGCCGCGCAGCGGCCTCAAGACCGATTAGCCGCCACCCCTGCGGTGGTGGGTCTCCCGGCTGGTTGAAAACCTCCGAGCCATACCCGCATCCCTGTCAAAGACCGAGCATCCAGTATCCAGCCTGTAACCTGTAGGATGGGCTTTAGCCCATGCAGCAGTCCCTTTGGCGCCAATCGCCGCGGCGCGCCCCAACGCCGATTAGCCGCCGCACCCGTGCCGGCGGCCCTTCATCACACAGAGTAATCCACAGTACGTCGTTCACCCCTTCCGACGTTTTACGAGAATTTGCCAATATTCTGTGAAAAACAAAGAAAGACGGCGAAAAGAACGTCACGTTTGCCCGTTTCGTTAGACTTAATAAGTGGCAGATGTCACGTATAGAAACAGTGTTAATCTGTGTTAATCCGTGTCAAAAAACGGAACCGGCCAGTTTGAGTTAATAAGTCCTCGCCGTCGGCAAAAACGTATAGAAAACCCGCGACACGGTGCAAAAGAATGATTTTTTTGCTTGAATATCGTGGAAAACATGCTATAATTATTCACGGTTGAACGGTTGGGCTTTGAGATTGTCATTCCCGCCCCGCATCGGCGTGCGGGGTAAACTTCAGCGGGAATCCACGTTTACCCGCCGAGGTGGGCTGGATTCCGGCTCAAGGCTTGTTCTGAGCCCACCGGAATGGCCGGGAATCCAAATATGTGAAAAATGGCTATGCCATGGCTGAACCACAGTGTTAATCGGTGTTAATCCGTGTCAAAAAATGGCTATGCCATGTTCCAACGGGACGGCTTAACCGACTTAACCACAGAATCGCTCAGTTTGAGTAAGCTGGAAGGATGCCCGAATGAAAGAGATAGCAGCCGTATTCATAGCAATCCTGATTGCCGCTGCGTCCCCGGCCAGAATAATCACCGTCGATGACGATGGCCCCGCTGATTTCACAACCATCCAGCCCGCAATAATCGACGCAAACGACGGCGACACCATAGAAATCCAACCCGGAACATACACCGGCCCCGGAAACAGAGACATAGACTTCCTCGGAAAGCCAATAACCGTAACCTCCACAGACCCCAACGACCCAAACACCGTCGCCGCGACAATCATTTCCGGCGACGCGTTCGTCTTTCAGTCCGCCGAAGACGCTAACTCCATCCTCGACGGACTCACAATCACCGGTGGAAGCCCCGGAATAACCATAACAAATAGCTCCCCGATAATAAGAAACTGCAGTATCACCAACAACAGTCCCGCCATCCACTGCGAAGGTAGTAGTGGTCTCACAATAACTAACTGCCTTTTCGCCGACAATTGGACGGACTATGTAGGAGGCGCGATACTTTTCGACGAAACGACCGCGACACTGACTAACTGTGTCTTTCATGGCAACTCCACAACAGAACCAATGGGCGCCAGCGGAGGCGCCATCCGTGCTTACGACAGCAATCTGACTTTCGCCGATTGTGTCTTCGAGGGCAATCACTCGCCGACTATCGGAGGCGCCATGAATGCCAGCAGCTGTACACTCGCCTTGACGAACTGTCTTTTCACGGGTTGCTCATCGCCAGCGGGAGCAGCTATCAAAGTCGGCCCATACAGCAGCATGAACAGCGACGTGACCATCACGACCTGTCAGTTTATTGGAAACCAAAACACTTACTATGATGGTGGTCCAGAATCTGGACATGGCGGAACCTTGGTTGTTGGAGGCGGCAATCTCACCCTCACCAACTGCTTCTTTGCGGGCAACCATGCAGCACAGGGGTCCGCAGCTTTGTTTGTCTCTTCAGCTAATGTGACCGTCGGAAATTGCACATTCGCAGACAACCATGGCCCTGAGGGAAATACTCTCTTTGTCGAAGATGGGCGTTATACTGGGCCCATCTCTACTTCAGATATTCATCTGGAGAACAGCATCATATGGGATGGTCCCAACAGTATTGGTGATACGGGTGAGGCTATCCTGCTCGTCACTTTCAGCGATGTTCCGGGCATTGTACCCGGCTATGGGAATATCGATGCTGATCCTTGTTTTGTGGATCCGGGGTATTGGGTGGATAGTCGGGATCCTAATATTATCGTTGAGCCGAACCATTCGTATGCCGCCTGGGTCAACGGGGATTATCACCTCAAGTCCCAGGCCGGCAGGTGTGACCCTAGCGAGGGATTATGGACGATAGACGAGGTGACGAGTCCTTGTATTGATGCAGGCGATCCGAATAATCCGCTGGGTCTTGAGCCATTTCCCAACGGAGGACGGATCAATATGGGCGTCTATGGCGGGACAGCCGAGGCAAGCAAATCATACTTCGGCAAGCCCACCTGCCAGACTACCATCGCAGGCGACATAAACGGCGATTGTGCCGTCAACGGTCTCGATTTCACCCTGATGGCCGCCCATTGGCTCGGCCGCTATCGCAAGACCTACCCCACACCGGCAACGGACCCATACCCGACAAATGAGCAGACGGATGTGAGCACCAGCGCTCAGTTGGGGTGGACCGCCGGTTCAAATGCCGTTTCTCACGATGTCTATTTCGGCACAGACTCTACCGCTGTCGGATACGCCGATAGGGACTCTCCCGAATACAAAGGCAATCAGGCGACAACGACCTTCAATCCCGGCCCACTCTCGCTGGCAACGACATACTACTGGCGGATCGACGAAATCGGCCCCAACGGCGAAACAACCACAGGCCAAATCTGGCAGTTTACGACCTACTCGCGCCCTCCAAGGTAGCACTTCTACTCGTCGGGAATACTACTGGCGTATCAGCGAGATCAACGTCTGGGGCACAACATACGGCCCCGAATGGACGTTCACGACCCAACCCGCCAAGTAATCATCCGCCTTTCCGCATGACACGCTGAATATCGCGTTTGACGCCAAGCAGCGGGTACGATACAATCGCGCCCTGACTACTACTCTTTAACAATTGGTTCTGTGAGTTGTCTTTCCTGCGAAAGCAGGAATCCAGAATCCATAAAAGACAGTGTTAATCTGTGTTAATCCGTGTCAAAAAACGAAATCGGTCAGTTTGAGCGATTACTGGTCTGCAGCAGAGAGTAATGAAGGAGAAGAATTATGAACAGCTTATCGCGAAGAGAGTTCCTCAGGGCCGGGCTTGCCGCGGGAGCGGCTATGTCGGTGGGCAGCCGGGCCGCGAGTCCGCCAAAGGCGGAGCAAGCCAGGGCAGCCGCTCGGCCTAACATTGTCTTTATTCTGTCGGACGACCACGGTCTGGACGGCGTGGGATGCTATGGCTCGGACCGTCACAGGGATCGGACGCCCAACTTAGATGCCCTGGCCCGCGACGGCATCCGGTTCGAGCGGTGCTATTCGACGCCGCTGTGCGGGCCGACGCGATGCCAGATTATGACGGGCCGCTACCCATTCCGAACGGGCGGCCTGACTAATCAGACCGCAGGACAGCCGGTGCCGCAGGATGAATACCCGCTGGC
>DATEBC010000361.1:0-11182 GCA_035288065.1 Sedimentisphaerales bacterium
CGGATTATTCATCAAGGTCCCGTGGAAGCCGTTGCCGCTGCTGTCGTCGGCGTTGCCGTCCAGCTTGTACCACGCCACAAGCGGAGCGTCCGAATAGTCCGTCATCAGCCAGTCTTCCATCATTACGATCAAGTCGAGGTAATCGACGATTCCGTCGAAGACGTAGTCCGCCGGCCTGGGCGTCATATGGTCCGGCATAAACCTCGGCGCGTACAGCCGAACGTCGTCGAAATAAAGCGTGCCCATACCGCCGGGCGAGGCGGAACCTTCCTGCCCGATGCCGATTACGATGCTCACAACATTAGCAAGGTCAACGTCAAAATCGCTCAAGTCGATGTCCCAGTCGTGCCATGAGGCTTCATTGAAGTCATCGATGGTTTCTCCTTCAAAGAGGCCGTAGAAGACCTTTTCGCCGTAGCCGCCGGTGTCCCGCAACTGCGCCCAGAGGGCCTCGCTGACGGCGTTTCCGACCTTGCCGTAGAACCTCAGCGACAGCGCCTTTGCCCCGCCGACCGTCCAATCCGAGCCTATGCCGGAAGGGAAATTGGCTGTTTGAGCCTCGATTCTCGAATACAAATATGCCACGGCCGTCTGGCTCGTCGTGCAAGGATTGAAGATCACCCCATCGTTGTCGAAATCATACTTCATCGACTGGCCGTCGATCGCCGGGCCCGGAGGATCCGGGTTCTCCGTTACGACCGCCCCGGTGCTGTTGCCGCTGCCCGGACCGCAGTCGCCGAAGGCATCCCGCCAGATTTCATATATGTGGTCGCCCGGCGAGCTCCAGATCACATAACCCTCGAAGTCATCCACCACCAGATACTCCTCAATCGTGAAGCTCCATACGGCACCTGTGGTGATGCTCAGATCCGATTTGACCTCATCGATTCGCCAGAAGTAGGTCGTGCCAAGCTCCAGCTCGCCGGGGTCGAAGCTGGCCGTGGTTCGTCTGCCCTTATATACCCCGAGAGTATTAACGGTATCGGCTGATGCGACGGCCTGGGCATCGGTCCCGAAATAGACGTCGTGCCTTGTTGCGCCGTCTCCCGCCGACCACTCCACCGCAAGCATTTCATTGAGTATCACTGATGCGCCCTGTTGCGGGCTCGGGTTCCACGCACGATCCGGATCTATCCGCATCACGTTACGAATCTCCAGCTCCGTTAAGGCCTTGTTGTAGAGCCTGGCGTCGTCGATCATCCCCGTGAGGAACTCTGTCGGGGTGGTGCTGTCCCATTCCTGTCCGAGCGACCAGCGGTCGTCGGCGCTGAAATTCAGTTCGGCCTCGTGCGTGTTCCGCAGGATAGCGTCAACGTAGATGTATCCCGTTGTTCCGTCGCAGACGTAAGTCAACATGTGCCACAGCCCGTCGTTTACGGCAGTTGTCGGGAGGCCTTCATAAGCGTTGTTGGCATCGAGGACCGCCGGCTGACCGCCTACAAGCGCGAATATCAGGACGTTGCCGCTCCCGGTCGCCTCATTGCAGGAATACCAATCGCTGTCGGCATCCGTCGTCTTGACCCAGGCGCTCAGCGTAACAGAGGCGCCGTTGACGTCGTCTGCAACGTCGTCCATTCGCATGAAATCGTCTCCGTCGAGATCGAGGGCCTTGCCGTCGTAGCCGGCAAGCCGCTGCGGATCATCTACGAGTGTTCCGGCATTATCGTGGCCCGACCGGTCCAGCACGACGGGGCCTGATTCCTCCTCGAAGGTCCACCACCCTATCAAGTTGGGGTCGGTTATCGGTATCGAAGGCATCGTGGAGAAGCTCCAGACCGGGCCCTTGTGCGATCCTCCGGATGTGTCATAAGTGTCAATTCGCCAATAGTACATCTGTCCATTCACAACAAGACCATTCGGGTCCCAGCTTGTGGCTGTAGTATTGGCTATCGGCGTCGTCGAATTCAGGACGGTATCGTAGTTCGTGCCGATGAATACATTCTGATAAGCCATGCCAAGGCCCGAATCCCAGCTTAGAGTCACGTCACTTCGCACATTTATGCTGCCGTCGGAAGGATCGGGATTCGTGGCCTTATCAGACATCGTAGTAAAGGACCAGATTTCGCCCACCCATGGACTGTCCGGGTGTAAGTCGTTGACTTCATCGATTTGCCAGTAATAGGTCGTTTCCGGTTGGAGTCCGGCCAGAGTAAAGGCGTTTCGAAAGGTCAAGCCCCTATCCGTGCCGCCCGTGCCCGCCTCGACATTCGCCCGGTCGTCGCCGAAATAGACATGGCTGGCCCACCGATAGTCGCCCCGGGTCCACGAAAGGACCACCGAGAGCGAATCAATAGTCTGCCCATCCAACGGCTGCGGCTGCGAGGCCCACCCGGAAAGGTACTCGATATGCAGCAGCGGCGCGCCGCTCGTGCTGCCGTCATGAGCCTCCGCGCAGCGCACCCCCTGCGACGGATTCAATGGGTCGTCGGAGAGAATCAGCACGATTGCATTGCCGGAAACCCAGCCCGGCTGATTCACTATCTCCTGAATTATCGCCGATAGATTCCCGCTGCGCTGATCCGGACCTTGTTGCCCGGTGGTCGTCCAATCGGCAACCGACCAGGATACTCTCGCCAGCGTTCGGGGCCTGCCCTCAATTTCGTCCCACGAAGCGAAATCCGCCGCATCGGCGCCAAGCTCGCCGTCAATTATCAGATTCACCGGCTCGTCCCCCCCCTTGGTCTCGTCCACCTGAAACTGAACGTATGCAGAGACAATCGGCGCACCTTGCGCAATGGCAACATCATTAAAACGCACTCCCACAACTTGCAGGTCCACTTGGTTGACGCTTTCATACGGCAGCTCCAGGTCTGTGCTCGTGGCGTCCACCGCCCCGCCCACAAATTCCTCGGCGTCGTCGTCATCGTCGTCGATTCGACGGTCGATAACACTGCCGAAAGCAGCCCCTGCAATCAGCAAACCAAGCAGCAAAACCGACACAACCAGACTGCTTCGCTTTCCAAACATGGCAATTCTCCTTTGACCCCCGTCAGTTACTCACATCTTCTATTTCTTATGCATCTTCCAGTGGCACACCCACGCCTCCGCCAATCAGCCCGCCCAAGGCGGGCACGCACTGATTGCCCAATCTCCAAAATACCGGGCCTGCTCGGCAAGACCACCACTCTGCTGTCACGGTCTAAACTCACAGACCCATAACTTCCTATTTTACCAAACCGGCAGATTCTTTTCCAGCCCAAAAACGCCAAATCCGCGATTTTTCACGGAAATTCCCCAGTTCTGCGCCATAACGCAGCGAAATTAATGCGTCCTCTGACGCCTCGGGCATACCTGCTATGACTACATATTGGGCAGGCAGATCCGCAAACTGGAGCAATCTTTTCTCAACGAAGGCGGATTCACGGAGCGCCTGTGCCAGGCGCGAATAAAAACTCGGACAGGTCGCAACGGTCAGACATGAAATTGCAGTTCGAAGCCAACCAGGATTTCCAGCTTGACGCCATAAACGCGGCGGCCGGCCAAGCGCCTTCACCACAAAACGATGGCTTTACTATGTGAATCTCTCGTTTTTCCCCCGCTGCGTCCCTCTTGCCGTCGTCCGTCGTCCCTCATCCCTCATCTGTCATTCATCCTCCATCCTTCTTCTGCCCTTCTGCCTTTCTTCCCTTTCGTGCTGATTCGTGGGAATTCGTGGGCTGTCATTTTCGCCTTGAGGACGGTCTCCGCGTTTACCCCAAGGCGTTCGATTCTGACGTGTGTGCGGGTGGGCGCGGCGGGGTCGTCCCTGTAGATGTGGGCGGTGTTAAGGTTGAACCGTCAGAACGGCCAATACGGTCAGTCCGTTAAACAGTGCGTGTATGAGAATAGGGCGAAACAGCGAGCCGCTTTTTTCATAAGAATAGCCGATGCAAAGCGACAGGACAAACAGTGCGGGCCAGTGTCCGGCGTCGGCGTGTGCGGCGGCGAATAATACCGAGCTTGCCGCAATTGAAAGCCACGCCGGTTGAGGGAGCTTCAAATCGGCCAGAAATGTGCGTATTACCGTCTGAAAGAGTCCTCGAAAGAGCAGCTCTTCCAGCAGGGGCGCCATAACCGCAGCAACGATAAAGGTCAATACTCGAACCGACCACTGGCTATAGCGTCCTATCAGCTTGAGCTGCTCGTGCTGCGGCATCTCGAAATCGGGTCCCCAGATCATCGTGCCGACTTTCATCGTCAGCAATATCGCGGTCATCACCAGCGGCCATACGCAGAGCAGATTCACAATCGCTGCGAGAAAGTCCTTGTGTATGGTCCTGATGTCCAGGCCGAACCCCTTCAATCGCCGGTCAAAATAATGCTTGGCCAGAAGGATTGTCCCTGCGGCTATGGTGATTCCACAGAGGCAGTAGATAAGGTTTGTCAGGCCGGCCTTCTGCCAGTCCGCCAAGTCCGGCATCAGCAATTCGGCGACCGAAACAGCCAGAGGGACGGACGTGAACCAGACAAACAGCACGATAAGGGGCAGATAAGGGGGCATACTATTGAAGCGGGCAGGGGAATCGACCAGGGCCTTCCTGCCCCAGGAGGTCCGCAGCAGCCAGGCTGCGAACAATATCAGGCCTGCGGCCGCGATGATTTGAGCTATGGATATCGTTTCGACAAATCGGCTCAACGATTCCGCTGCGCAGAGTATTTGGAAATGGCGCGGGGCAGTAGTATTGGCGATATTCATTGATATAATCTTATGACGACCTTGAAACCGGCACCTTATTGTACTACATTAGCTGTCTTGAAGCCGGGATTTTGCAGAGTATTGCAGATCGGGCCAGGCTTTTCAAGGAAAACAAGATATGGACGTATTTCATATTGAAGGACCGGTGCGGCTTTCGGGCGGCGTTCGCGTGAACGGCTCGAAGAATGCTGCGCTGCCGATTATGGCCGCTGCGATTCTGGCGCCCGGGAAAACAGTCCTTAAATCGGTCCCACGGCTGTCGGATATCTCCGTTTGCGCCGAATTGCTGGGCCAATTGGGCTGCAAGATCAGCAGGGGGGATGAGGGCGAGATTTCCATAGACTCGACCGTCATCGATAATCCGGTCGGCGAGTACGACATCGTTCGCAAGATGCGCGCGAGTATCTGCATACTGGGTCCCCTGCTGGCGCGCTGCGGCAGGGCGGAGGTATCCATGCCGGGCGGATGCGCGATCGGCGACAGGCCCGTCAACCTGCACTTGCGCGGATTGGAGGCCCTCGGCGCGCAAATTCGTCTCAAGAACGGCTATATCATCGCTGAGGCGCCGGATGGCTTGAAAGGCGAGGATATTTTCTTGGGCGGGCCTTTCGGCTCTACCGTGTTGGGCACTGCGAATGTCCTGATGGCTGCGACCCTGGCGAAGGGCCGGACGGTCATCGAGTCGGCGGCTTGCGAACCGGAGATAGCCGACCTGGCCGATTGCCTCAACAAGATGGGCGCGAAGATCGGAGGCATCGGCTCGCCTCGGCTAACCGTCGAAGGGGTCAGGCAGCTAAAGGCCGTCGAATACGAGGTAATCGCCGACCGCATCGAAGCCGGGACTTTTATGGCCGCCGCGGCGATTACTTCGAGCGAGCTGCGCATTCAAAACTGCCGGCTCGACGATATGATGGCGGTCGTGCACAAGCTGCGGGGGATAGGCGTGACGGTCGAGGCTGACGGCTCCGGGTGCACCGTCGCTGCGACCGGCCCGCTTAAAACGGCGGACATTACCACTCAGCCCTATCCCGGTTTCCCGACGGATTTGCAGGCGCAGTTCATGGCGCTTCTATCGCTTGCCGACGGCAACAGCGTTATTATCGAAAAAATCTTTCCCGACCGGTACATGCACGTTGCCGAGTTGAATCGAATGGCGGCGGACCTTCGCAAGGAAGGCCCGGTTGTAATTGTGGCCGGTGTGAAGAGACTAATCGCCGCGCCGGTGATGGCCTCGGACCTGCGGGCCTCTGCCGCCCTGGTCCTGGCGGGGCTCGCAGCCGAGGGAACGACAACGATAAACAGGGTATATCATATCGACCGGGGCTACGAGAAAATCGAAGAAAGACTGAATCCCCTCGGCGCGAACATTGTTCGAGAAAACGTCTAACTCAGCACGTTGATGCGGGACGAGAATAGTGTGTAGGACCTGTCACTCCGACCGGAGCCCCGCCTCCTGCACCTACTGTCATTCCGACCGGAGTCCCGACATCGTCGGGGCGTAGCGGAGGAATCTATTCAAACAGATCTCTCCACTTCCCCGCGACATCCGACATCCCACGTACGACATACGATATCACTTGGGCACGCAAGCCCCATCAACCGGCTCAACATAACAATCAACCAGCCAATTCCCGCACATCACCGCAAAATCATCAAAATCGACCTCGCAATCATCATTCAAGTCCCCGGCAAGGGCATAAAGACACTCCTTCCTCACGGCGACACTGTGTGACCCTCCAGCGGCGACGGCAAAGAAATCCTTGTTGGGAAAAGGGATATCGTACAGGCCGTAAATGTTCCTTCCCCAGGCGACGATAGAGCCATCTTCCTTGAGGCCCAGACTGTGGTTCGATCCGGCGGCAATAGCTACAAAATCGGCATTGGGCGAAGGGATATCGCACTGCCCATAATGTGGAAAACCAGATTGGCCGGCTTGGCCGGCTCCCCAAGCGGCGATGGAGCCGTCTTCTTTGAGGCCCAGGCTGTGCACGTATCCGCCGGCGATGGCGATAAAATCGGCATTGGGCGAAGGGATATCGCACTGCCCATAGCGGTTGCTTCCCCAAGCAGCGATGGCCCCGTCTTCTTTGAGGCCCAGACTGTGGTATCCTCCGGCGGCGACCGCGATATAGTTATTGCCGTCAGGCGGCACGGCCTGGCCAACGGAGTCTCCCCACCCATCGTCGTTTGATCCCCAGCCGACAATGGACCCGTCTTCTTTGAGGCCCAGACTGTGCAAATCTCCGCCGGTGACGGCGATGAAGTTGCCATCGGGCGAAGGGATATCGCACTGGCCATACGCGTTCCATCCCCAGGCGACGATGGAGCCATCGACTTTGAGGCCCAGGCTGTGCTGGCCTCCTGCGTCGAGGGCGATAAAATCGGCATTGGGCGAAGGGACATCACACTGGCCAGTGAAGTTGCTTCCCCAGGCGACGATGGAACCGTTTTCTTTGAGGCCCAGACTGTGATCCGGTCCGGCGGCAGCGGTAATAAAATCAGCATTGGGGCCTCGGATATTACACTGGCCGTAGTAGTTGTATCCCCAGGCGACGATTGAGCCGTCTTCTTTAAGCCCCAGACTGTGATACCCTCCTGCGGCGACGGCGACAAAATCATTGCCGTCAGGCGGCGTCGCTTGACCAGCCCAGTATCCCAACAACACTCCATCGTTTGAGCCCCAGGCGACGATGGAACCGTCCCCTTTGAGGGCCAGGCTGTGGGCCCCTCCGGCGGCAATGGCGACAAAGTCGGCATTCGGCGAAGGGATATCGCACTGGCCATACCAGTCTTGCCCCCAGGCGGCGATGAAGCCATCAGCTTTGAGGCCCAGAGTGTGGCTCGGTCCTGCGGCGACGGCGATGAAATTGGCATTGGGAGAAGGGATATCGCACTGGCCAGGCATAACGCACCCGTCGCTTCCCCAGGCGGTGATGGAGCCATCAGCTTTCAGAGCCAAGCTGCGGTTGCCTCCTGCGGCGATGGCGACGAAGTCATTGCCGTCAGGCGGCGAGGCCTGCCCCAGCCAGTATCCCCAATCGTCCTCGTTTGAACCCCATGCGACTATGGAGCCGTCTTTCTTGAGGCCGAGACTGTGGCGCCCTCCTGCAGCGACGGCGACGAAATCGGCATTGGGAGAAGGAATATCGCACTCGCCAGAGCCGTTGCGCCCCCAAGCGGCAATCGAGCCCTCGGCTTTGAGCCCCAGACTGTGGTACTCTCCTGCGGCGACGGCGATGAAATCGCCATTGGGCGAAGGGATATCGCACTGGCCATACCAGTCTTGCCCCCAGGCGGCGATGGAACCATCAGCTTTCAGGCCCAGACTGTGGTACTCTCCTGCGGCGACGGCGATAAAGCCGCCGTCCAGATCAACCCCGACCACCTGGGAGCCCCAGCCGACAATCTTCCCCTTCTGCTGCGCTGTAGCAGCCGATTGGCCAAGGAAAAGAGAGCACAGAGATGCAGCGATTAGGGTTATTGGGCAGAAGGTTGGACTTCTCGCTTTAGCCATCACGTCTATCTCCAGCCCCTTATTCTCAACGCAACATACGATGCCACCAATGACAAAAAATCAGAAGTGTCCATTTTATGATACCAAATTATCGTCAGCCTGTCAAGAACTTTCCCGCCAGTTTCAGCATCTCATACGGCCTCAATTACTTAAAAAGCCCCTCAAAAGCTTCAAGAACGCTCTTTTCCCCCTGTCCCGGCACGCCGGTGTTGCTTCAGAGAATTGACCATATCTGCTCGATCGGATATTCTATATTCCTCTTTGAGTTGTTGTTTAGAGTTTAATATGGCCTTGCCTATAATGTAGGCGGGACACCCAATTTGCACACTGAGCATTTGGAGTGAAAAAATGAAGATACTAAGAAGACTGTTCATCACCGTTCCCCTGATCATTGTTATCCTGTTGGTTGGCGCAGTGGTGCTGGTTGGGCTTTTTGCCGACCGTGCGGTTAAGATGGGGATTGAGAAGGGCGGCTCGGCGGCGCTGCCGGTGGCTATGAAGCTGGGCGATGCCGATCTTTCGATTCTGGGCGGCAGACTCGCACTGCGCGACCTTATAATTGAGAATCCGCAGGGCTACAAATATGAGAACCTGCTCGAATTAAAGAGCGGTTCGGTCGGGGTCAATATCCGCTCTTTGTTGAGCGATACGGTTAAGATAAACAATATCACGCTTGACGGCGCCGTGGTTGTGCTGGAGCAAAAGGACCTGCTGCACAACAACATTAAAGACATAATAAAGGCGCTCCCCGGGCAAGAGCAGGGTGAAGCTCAGCCGCAAGCCGAGGGCAAAAAGCTGCACATAGACGAGCTGACAATCAGCAACACGACGGTGAAAGTGAAGCTGCTCCCCCTGCCCGGCAAGGTTGATACTATTCCGTTGAAGCTTGGAACAATCAAGATGACCGACTTGGGCAGTGACAACAAGCTGGGCACGGCCAAGCTGATCGGTATAGTCTTGTCCGCGATTTTCCAGGGCATAGCCGAGCAGGGCAAGGGAATCCTGCCCGACGACTTGGTCGATGGGCTTTCGGGGGCTTTAGGCAAAACACTCGAGACCGGCCTGGAGGCTATAAAGGAAGGGGCCGAGACCGGCAAGAAACTGTTGGAGGGAGCCGGGGATACCAGCAAGAAGCTGCTCGAGGGCGCCGGGGACACAGGCAAGAAGCTCGGCGAAGGACTCCAGGGTCTGCTGCCGGGAAAAAAGAAAGATGAGTAGCCATTCGGGTATTGATGTAAGGAACAGGTGAAATGATGAATCAGAAAAAGACTCTTGTCGCGCTAACGATGGTTTCAGTTGGTTTGGGCGTGGTGCACATTTTCTCAAATCCGTCTCTCGGTGCCGTGACGCTCGAATCGCTTCTCGAAGAGATGGTCGCCCGCGAGACTGTCGTTCGCCTGCCTGAGCCGGCCTACACGTGCAGGCAGTTCAGCAGCTACGACCGCAATTCGACCGAGCCTGGCTCGCCCACCTGGTGGGCCAACTGGGATAGAAGCTACTTCGTCCGCATCGAGGAAAACGAGGGCAGGAAAGAGCATGTTATGATGGACGCCGACGGGCCCGGTGCGGTGGTTCGGATATGGGCCACGTGGCACGGGCCGGGCGGAGGCCAATTCAGCAACGGAACGCTCCGCGTCTATCTCGATAAGAATCCAAAGCCGGCCATCGAAGGGCCTACCGAGGATTTGATCAGCAAGGGCCTGCTGGTTGCTGCGCCGCTTTCCGAAGGCGTCTCGCCTGAAACCGAATATGAACACCGAGGCCACAACCTCTATCTGCCCATCCCCTACGCCAAGCACTGCAAGATCACATACCAGACCGACGTCTTGATCGACGAAGGCGCGCGACAGGGCGAGGCCCTTTACTACCAGATCAACTACCGCACATACGAGCCTAAGACAAAGGTCGAATCGTTCACGATGCAGGGCCTCAACGATGCAAAGCCTGTGCTCGACCGCGTCCAGAAGATGCTCAAAGAAAATGATCGCTCGGGCGCAGCCGCACCAAGCAAGCAAATGCTCGATGGGATAATCGCCCCCGGCGAGGCCAAGTCCATAAACATCGACGGGCCTGCGGCAATTCGTTCGCTCGAATTTCAGATCGAAGCCGATGACCTCTCTCAGGCCTTGCGCTCGACCGTTCTCAAGATAGCGTTCGACGCCGCGCAGACCCTCTGGTGTCCTATCGGTGATTTCTTCGGCACCGGCTATCACGTCCGCCCTCACGCGACCTGGTACACCGGCGTTGCCAAAGATAATACGCTCGCCTCCTATTGGGTCATGCCGTTCGAGAAAAAGGCTCAGGTCGAGATACTCAACTTAGGTTCGCAGCCCGTCAAGCTGACCAAGGGCCTGATCAGGACGGGGCCGTGGAAATGGGACAAGCGCTCGTGCTATTTCCACGCGGCCTGGAAACAGTGGCCCGACGTCAGAACGCAATCGAATGAAAAAACCCAGGATCACGGCGCCTTCGACCTCAACTGGGTTACAGTCAAAGGGCAGGGCACGTACGTCGGCGACGTTCTGACGCTTTTCAATACGGCCAAGACGTGGTGGGGCGAAGGCGATGAGAAGATATACGTCGATGGCGAACGTTTCCCGTCCCACATCGGCACGGGCAGCGAAGACTACTACGGCTACGCCTGGTGTAAACCCGCGTTCTTCCAGTCCGCATTTCACGCCCAGCCCAGCGGCGACGGCAATCTCGAGCCGGGCTTCACGGTCAACTTGCGCTATCGCGCCCTTGATGCGATCCCGTTCACCAAATCCATCCAATTCGATATGGAGCTATGGCACTGGGCCGCGACCACGATGAGCTATGCCCCCACGACGTTCTGGTATGCAAGGCCCGGCGCCACCTGTGACGTCAAGCCCGATGCCGTCGAGGCAAAACGCACCGTCCCCAAGGCCGTCGAAGATGTTATCAAGCCGAGAATCGTCGAAGGAGCTATCGAGGGCGAGAAGACGACCGTCGTCGAGCGCGCGGGCGGAATC
>DATEBC010000362.1:0-10022 GCA_035288065.1 Sedimentisphaerales bacterium
TCCAGAAAAGCGATAAAGCGCTCGGCCTCGTTCGGCTCGTCGGCGTAGCTCAGAACATAAGCCCTGACACCCGCCGGCCCCCCGTCCGGCATCGGGCCCGATGGCGCCTCGATGGGCGGCGTTAGACCCCTCTTTGCAGTAAAAAGCTCACCCGTATTCAGATCATAATACCATTCCTTCTTATACTCGGCGACCTCCGGCACGTGCTCGGGCCAGCTCAGCCATACTATCACCGCCAGCAGCAAAAGCACGGAAACGCCCGTAACCGCCATCACAAGAATGGGATTTTCATTGACCCATTTTCGGGCCGCCAACTCCTCCCACCAAACACCAAGCCGTTCCCGCCTCCTCGCAATATCGTATTTCAGCCACTCCGGAATCTCAATTGACATAGAAAAAACCTTTACTGCCTTTCGCGAGTCTCACGACAACACCCTTATTTCGACCGACCGAAGCGACCATCCTGTCATTTCGAGCCGATTGTCCGCCGCAGCCTTGGCGAAGGCGAAAGCGAAGCGAGTGGAGACGCACAGCGCGGCGAAGAGCCCGGGACGGAAATCTATTCAAACCACGCCGCTTCTATTCCCACACTCCATCGCCCCAGAGCAACTCGACGTATTTCTCGAGGTCCGGGTTATCGGTCGATGCCTCGTCCGCCCCTATTGTCCAATTGGCCAGATCAGCCGTCCTCGTATCGCTGTATTTCCAGTAATCACAATGACCGTCTGCAAAAGACATATTGCAGCCCTCGCTGTGTCTCGCAGTGATATTTCTCGTATCACTGGCGAACCACTTCGGCGGAATCGCATCTATCTGCTCAACCGCGCAGAAAGACCCATCCAACCATCCGACTCCGTCTTTGGCGCCGGCATCCACAAACACCATCTTTGTCGAACTGCCCTGAATCTCGCTCCACGAGCGGAAAGGCTTTATGTTGTCATCCTCGCAGTTGCAGCTCTTGCCGTTCATTGCCCGGCAGAGGGAATAGCTTCGCAACAGTTCGCTCGTATCGCTCTTGCACTTGTATAGTTCCAGCGTGCGACCGGCATAGTCCCATAAAACCCCGTCCTCGATTGCCTGCGCCGTGCCGCCTATATCGTTCGTCGGTATATCACTGCCATCGGCTACCCAGCAGTACTTCGGTTCTAAGACATCCCATTCAGTATCTGCCGAACAGAGGTTGTCGTCGTTCTCGTGAGCATACATCATCCAGGCCTGCGTCAGCCCCCGGATGTTGGCAAGGCAGTGCACCCGCTTGCCCATCTCCCGTGCCCCCGACAACGACGGCAGCAGAATAGACATAAGCAGTGAGATAATAGATATGACCACCAGCAGCTCGACAAGCGTGAAACCTCCGTGCTTAACAGCTGACAATTCGTTTGCCTTTGGCATGGCCACGGGTCTCTTCTCCTTATCAGGTCAGCAAGGCACTCACCCGGTGCATGCTAAGACGAAAACATACACAACTTCATCATACCCGCAGCCATTTATGCGGGCAAGACATTCTCAGAGGGGCACACCTATTAAGGTGTCGCAATGGGAGATTATGTTACGCGGAAAATTAAAAAATTCTGCGTATCCGGCAATCGTTCCGGGCTTTCTTACTTACTTCGGGACTTCAAGCCCGTGAATCGGAAATACCTTTTCCTGAACGGTCTTGATTGTCGTTTTCAGTGCAGGCTCGACGCTTTCACGCTGTTCGTCCGTTATGGCCAGTGCTCTGTCGCGCAACCCCCCCTGCCAGTCGGTGCTCTCGAGCATAACCCCGCCAATAGCGGCGCTGGCCTCGTGATCGCAGGCCGCCCCGCAGAGAACGCTCCACGCCAAAGACCAGGCCCGCACAGTATTATCGATGTTGTAGCCCCCGCCGCCCGTCATGAGAATGGGCTTATCGTAAGTCAGCAAATGGCTCACAACCTCGGAATAGACATTATTAGTCAACTGCAGATGCGCCAGAGGATCCCCCGCAAGACCGTCCGCCCCACATTGAAGAACAAACACATCCGGATTAAAGACACCGGCCAGCGGCGGAAATATCGCCTCAAACGCCTTAAGGTAGGCCTCATCGTAAGTATCCACGGGCAGAGGAACGTTTACGCAGTAGCCCTCTCCGGCCCCGGCCCCAATCTCATCGGCAAAGCCGGTTCCCGGAAACAGCGTTTGCGGATCCTGGTGGAATGATACCGTCATCACATCGCAGCGCTCGTAAAAGGCCTTGGCAACCCCGTCGCCGTAGTGGACATCAACATCAAGATACAGCACCCTCTTTCCCTTCTCGGCAAGGACTATGCACGCCAGGGCCACGTCGTTGATATAACAGAACCCCGATGCGTGTTCGGGGCCGGCGTGATGAAATCCGCCCGACGGATTGAATGCCACCGCAGCAGAACCGGAGAGAATCAGTTCTGCGGCCGTCAGCGTGCCCCCGGTGGCCAAAACAGGATAGTCGTGCATCCCCGCAAAAACCGGACAATCCACGGTTCCGATCCCCATACCGAGCATCTCCACCTTCCACCGCCCCCTGGCCGCATCCCTCAGCGCGTGAAGATAACCGGTGGAGTGAAACTTCCTCAGAACTTCTCGCCGAGCGGCGACAGGGGCAACTTCGCTGCGGCCTTGACCTGAAAGCAGGCCCATCGACTTTAGAACTTTTCTGACCCGGCCAGCCCGGTCTGTATCGAACGGACAATGCTCGGGGTAGCTGAAATTCTCAAGCTCGGCTGAATGAATAAACGCCGCTTTCTTCGTTGCCAAAGGCTGCTCCTATCCACCTTCCTTTACAAGGTCGTATGTGATGTTATAGGCATCGCCATCGAACTCGGTGTTCACCTTGTAGCCGGAGTTGTGGAACACGGCAAGCATCGACTTGTTGCTGGGCAGGACTTTAGCAAAGAATCGTTTTACGCCGCGATTCTTGGCGATCTGCGTAACGTACTCCAGAAGGAAAGTCCCCATACCCTTCTGCTGCCATTCGTCCTGTACCAGAAAAGCAACCTCGGCGGCCTGAGTGTGCGGATCGAGGAAATACTGTGCTATCGCAACAACCTCTTCACCCGATATGCCGGGCACAACGCCAACTATCGCCACGTCCTTCTTATAGTCGATGTTCGTGAGTTGTTGGATGTGGCTGTGAGGGAAGGCAACCGTGCCGGTCATATAGCGGGTCTTGACGGATGCTTCGCTCAGAGAATACAGCATCTCCGATAACGCCGGTTCATCGGTCGGCTTAACGGGCCTGAAGAATATCTCAGTCCCGTCCCGAAGAGTCGAATAATGCTCTAATTCCTTGGGGTAAATAAGCTCTTCCGACGCCAGTTCGATCTGGTCTTGATAGATATAGTTCTTCGCTTTGGCCGCTTGCATCAGCCCCTTCCTGAACTTCGGATGGGCGATGTTGATCAGGTCGAGGACCCTCTCTCTGATGCTCTTGCCGTGCAAATAGGCTGCTCCGTATTCTGTAACCACGTAGTGCACATCGCCCCTCGTCGTAACAACTCCCGCCCCCTCAGTCAAGTGCGCCACAATCCTCGAAACCTGCCCACCCCTTGCAGTGGACGGCATCGCAATTATTGCCTTGCCCCCCCTGCTTCGAGCAGAGCCGCGAATGAAATCGACCTGTCCGCCGATGCCGCTATAGAACCGGTGGCCCAGCGAATCCGAGCAGACCTGGCCCGTCAGATCAATCTCCAATCCGACATTGATCCCCACCATCTTCTCGTGCTGGCTGATAATGTTGACGTCGTTGACGTATTCGGTCGGGTAAAACTCAAAAAACGCATTGTTGTTGATATATTCGTAGAGGCGTTTGGAGCCCATACAAAAGCTTGCAACAACCTTGCCGCGATTGAGAGTCTTCTTCGCGCAGGTGATTGCGCCGCATTCAATCAGGTCGATAATCCAGTCGCTGAACATCTCGGTGTGAACGCCGAGATCCTTTTTATCCTTCAGGAATTCGACGAGGGCCTGCGGAATGCGGCCGATCCCACATTCAATCGTGCTGCCGTCTTCGACGAGCCTGGCGATATTCTGGCCGATGCCGCGCAGCGTCTCGTCGGGCTCGGGTATGGGAATTTCTATCACGTCTTCGTCGCACGGAACAAGAACATCAATACCGTTGATGTGGACGAAGCTGTCGCCGAATGTCCTGGGCATAATGCTGTTGACCTGCGCTATGACGTATTTGGCGTTGGCTGCGGCGGACTTGACTATATCGACTGAGACGCCAAGACTGCACAGCCCGTTTATGTCGGGCGGCGTCACGGTAATCAGGGCAATGTCGATCTGGATTCGCCCAGTCTCAAATTCAAGGGGTATCTCAGAGAGAAATATCGGCGTATAGTCTCCGATACCTTTTTCGAGCGCATCGCGAACGTTGTCGGCGATGAAGAAGGTGTTCATCTTGAATGTTTCGCGGAACTTCTCATCAACATACGGCGCAGCCCCCATAGTCAGAAGATGCACTATATGGGCGTCGTAAATATGGCTCGAATGCTCGACCAGGGCCTGCACGAGATGCTGCGGCTGGGCGCAGCCGGTCCCAATGAAGATGTTGTTGCCGGGCTTGATCAACTTCATGGCCGCCGCGGCGGTTTTAATCTTGTCTTTGTGCTTCTCTTTCCAGTCGAATTTCTGCATATCACCGCTCCAGACTTATCCTGGCGTCAACTGCAATCGGCGTCGTGCCGGGACTGCCGACTACGTATGGGTTTATATCCATTTCCTTGATTTGAGGAAATTCCGTGACCAACTGCGAGAGCCGCTGCAAGCCCTCCGCAATTCTGTCAATATCGACGCCCTCATCCCCGCGAACGCCTTGCAGTATCTTATACGTCTTTGTGCTGACGAGCATCTGCTTCGCTTCCTGAGCCGTCAGGGGCGCCAGATAGAAAGCCACATCTTTGAGCACCTCCACCATGATCCCCCCCATGCCGAACATCATCAGCGGCCCGAAGTGAGGGTCCCGATGCATCCCCAGGATAACCTCTTTGCCTTTTCTGCACATCTCCTGAACCAAAACGCCCAGAATATGCGCATCAGGTTTCTTCTTAGGTATTCGATATATCATCAGGTCGAAGGCGTCGCGGACTTCCTGCTCGCTGGTCAGCCCGACCTTCACGCCGCCAACATCTGATTTGTGTAGTATGTCCGGCGACCAAATCTTCAAAACCACCGGATAACCAAGCTGCTGAGCTATGTTGGCCGCCTGGTCCGCAGTCGTCGCAATAGAGCCTTTCGGCGTTACGAAGCCATAAGCCTCGAGGATTTCCTTCGATTCCGCCTCCCCTATATCGAGAATACCCTGCCGCAGATGCCTCTCGACGATGTTCTCCACTTTCCGGCGATTGACGGGAAACAGTCTCACCACCCGCTTGGGCCTCGAACGCCATTGAACGTAGCGAATCATCGCCTCGATCGCGTCAACTGCACTCTCCGGCGAATCAAACTGAGGGATTCCGCCATTACGCAAAATGCCCACGCCGTCCCACACTTTGGCGGCCCCAAGGAAACATGACAGAACCGGCTTGCCGGGCTTTTGCGCCGTCACTTTCACGATTGCCTCTGCCGTGGCCGCCGCTTCCGTCATTGCCTGCGGAGTCAGCAGCACAAGGACAGCATCAACATTTGGGTCATCCATGACGACATCGAGCGCAAACTCATATCTATCTGCAAGAGCATCACCAAGCACATCTATGGGATTGAGCAGATTCGCCGCCTGGGGCAGCTTCTCAGCCAGCTTCTTTACCGTGCTTCCGTCCAACTTTGCAAACGTAAGCCCCTCCCGCTCGATAGCATCCGCCGCCATAATTCCGGGCCCGCCCGCATTTGTGATCACCGCCACGCGCGAACCCCCCGGCAGCGGCTGATTCGCAAAGGCCTGGGCGTAGTCGAACTGCTGCTTTATCGAATCGCACCGGATGATCCCCGCGCGTTCAAACGCCGATTCGTATGCCACTTCGCTGCCGGCAAGGCTCCCGGTGTGAGACGATGCGGCCTCGGCGCCGGCCTGCGTTCCACCCGATTTCATGAGCAGAATCGGCTTGATATGCGATATCCGCTCCGCCTCCCTTACAAAAGCATTCCCGTCTGTAATGCTCTCTAAATAGCCCGCAATGACTTTCGTCTCTGCATCCCCCGCTACCGCCTCCATAATATCCAGCTCATCAACATCCGCCTTGTTCCCTATGCTGACCAACTTGCTGAATCCAATTCCATTGGCATTGGCCGTATCGAGAATGGCCGCCAGCAGCGCCCCGGATTGAGATAGATACGCAATGCCGCCGGACGCAGGAAGATCGCCCCCGAAACTCGCATTCAGATTGTTCGCCGGGACAATCAGCCCCAGACAGTTCGGCCCAATTACCCTGATGCCGGCCTGCCTGGCGGTCTGAATCACCTGTTTTTCCAGCGCCCTGCCCTCCTCGCCAACCTCCTTAAAACCCGCCGTAATGATGACGACCGCCTTGCTCCCGACCTTCGCACACTGCTGCATCACTGCCGGAACCATCTTCGCCGGGACTATTATAAGCACAAGCTCAGGAACCGCCGGAATGGACCCCAGATCGCTGTAGCACTTTAGACCCTCAATCTCCCCGGCTTGCGGATTAACAGGATATATTTCGCCCTTGTACCCGGCTGCAATCATGTTGGCAAGTATCTCGTAGCCAACCTTGCCTTCCTGCCGGGACGCACCCACAATCGCAACAGACCGCGGATTGAAGAAACTCTCAAGCCCCATACTCAGAAACTATCCTTTCTGAACGAATACCAGTGCCTAAAGGCAGGTTATTATACAGCGTAGCCTCGATGTTTTCAAAGCGTTTTCAAAGATATGTTGACTCAAATGAAGCCTCGATATGCGTAAAGCCATATTGGAATAGCGCTTGTGTGCATAATCGAGCGAGTTACAATTCATAGAGCCAAACATCCGGGATGCCCTAAAATGGTGCAATTGAAAAGATCGACAATAAGAAGAGCCAATTTGTTGTGCAAGAGCACGCCAGGAAAGATCAGCCCATACATTGGGATTTGATGCTTGAGACAGGCGGAGTCCTGCAAACATATCGCCTCGATGCGCCCCCGGAACGCGCATCAAGCACCCCCCCACGACCTTGCACCGCCACGAGAATACACGACCATCCGCTCCGATTCCTGACCTACCAGGGCAGTGTCAACAATGGCCTCGGCGGCGTCCGAATCGTAGATTCAGGCACATATCAGCTAATCGACCACGGCGAAGATTGTCTCTTGCTGGAATTCTACGGAGAGATTCTAACCGGAAAGTTCCGTCTTGCTCACGTCGAGAATGACCACTGGAAATTGCGCCGGCGCCTCAATAGCGCTCTGTAACAATCGAGTTTATAAGTTGTCATTCCGCACTTGATGCGGAATCCATTTCTTTAGAATCTGGATTCCCGCTTTCGCGGGAATGACAAGCCACAAATACAAATGTGATACCGTAGTAGTGCGGATTCACAAGGGCACTAATGACCTCTGTTGCTACTTTCTTAGTTCCGGCACGTCCGGCTCGATGTGCACGACGATATTCGTGGGCCGGCTGATCTGCTCGTGAAGGGCTTTTTCCAGACGCTCGGATATCTCGTGGGCGGCCGCTACGTTCAAATTCGGGTCAACGAGGATGTGCAGGTCGAGGAAAACCTCCCTGCCGACCGTGCGCGTCCGAAGCTGATGCCACTGCCGAATCGACGAGTCCGAGTTGATTATCTCCTTCACTCGCTCAATTGTCTCAGGGTCGATGGCGCCCTCGGTCAGCTCCCCCAGACACTCCCCGACAAGTTTAATTGCAATCACCATAACCATAACTCCGATGCCGATTGCCGCAACCTGGTCGCCGTGGTTAAACCCGAATTTCTGAGCTATTACGCCTATGACGACCGCGACCGAGCTTAAAGCGTCGGCGCGGTCGTGCCACGCATTGGCTAACGCAACGGGACAATGATACTTTAGAGCCACGGCTTTTGTGACGCGATATACCGATTCCTTGACGGCGATGGCGCCTGCAGCCGCAGCCAGAACCAGGTTCCGAGGATGGGTAACATTATCTTTTGCTATATCACGTGCGGCATAATAGATCATCCCCAGTCCGACAGCCAGCAGGCCTGCTGCAATCGCCCCGGCGGCGAGCGTCTCCAGCTTGCCGTGTCCGTATTGATGACTTGAATCAGGCTTTCTGGAGCCAAAATAAAGACCTAACAGCACCCCTATGTCGGTAAGCATATCCGACACCGAATGAATCGCGTCGGCAACCAGAGACAGCGAGCCGGTAATGGCGCCGACTATAAATTTGCCGGCAATCAGGAAAACGTTGGCCCCGATGCTAAGATAAGTAACGCCTCGAAGCTGTTTGGTGGCGGTTTGTTGTTTGTCGCCGTCCATCAGTGAATCACCGCAATCGCTCGTATCTTCTGCATATTGTCTATATGCCTTTGAACGGTCGCCTGGTCTTTGGCCTCAACTATTACCCTCATCACAGGCTCGGTGTTGCTCGCCCTGCAGTGCACCCATGACCCGTCGGGGAAATCGAATCGATACCCGTCGCTCATATCGAGCCTGGCCTCGGCGAAAGTCGCTTTGGCCCGCTCAAGAATCTTCCGCGCCTGCCCTGCATCGGCTGCAAACTTCGTTTTGGTCATGTAGTAGCCGCCTATCTGGGCAACCAGTTCGGAAACGCTCTTTCCGGTCTCAGCCATCAGTTGCAGAACAAGAGCAATGCCGACGAGACTATCGCGAACTGGGCTTACGCGCAAATCGATTACCCCGCCGTTGCCCTCCCCTCCGATAACGCAGTTATGTTTGAGCATCGCCGCTGCGACATTGGCCTCGCCTACAGGCGTGCGAATGACTTCACAGCCGGCCTTTCGCGCCACGTCGTCTATCATCCTCGACGTCGAAAGATTCGTCGCAGCCTTGCCCGCCTGCTTGCTGAAGATGTGCTTTGCCGCCATCGCAAGGGTATATTCCTCCCCGATGTACCTGCCCGCCTCATCCACAATCGCCAGCCGGTCCGCATCGGGGTCCTGCGCAAAGCCGATCTCGGCCCCCTCCGCCTTCACGGCCGCACAAAACCCCGTTAGATTCTCCGCAAGCGGTTCGGGCGTGTGCGCGAACAAGCCCGTAGGTTCATCGTTTATCGCCGATACGCGGCAGCCAAGTGCTGCGAGCAGCTTCTTTGTAATGCCCCCTCCTGCTCCGTTTACGCTATCCAAAACAACCTTGAATCCCTTCGCAGCGATAGCCTCTTTATCAACAATTGCCAGGACTTTCTTTATGTGAGTGGCGTCTGCCTGCTCAGTGAAAATCGTCCTGCCGCACCGCGCCGAATCAACAAGAGCAAACCGCTTATCCAAGAAGCACTGCTTGATTCGCGCTGCGGCATCGACCGGCGGCGCCACCGCATTGCCAAGCAGCAGTTTTATTCCGTTGTATTGAATCGGGTTGTGCGAAGCGGTGATAATCACTCCCCCGGCACAACCCAAGTGCGTAACCATAACGCCCACCGTAGGAGTGGGAACGAGCCCAACGTCAATTACGTCGATCCCGACGCCACACAGTCCTTCCGCAACCGCCGACGCCAGCATTGGCCCGCTGCCGCGTGAATCCCTCCCGATACAGACAGATATTAGTTTTGAGTTTTGAGTTTTGAGTTTTGAGCTTTTTAGGAACGTGCCGAACGCCCGCCCGTAATCGGCGGCAACTGGCTCCGTCAGATTCTCGCCGACGATGCCCCGCAGCCCGCTGATGCTGATTATTAGCTGCTCCGGCATATCAATCCAGCCTGCACAGATATATCTCATTTACGAAGTCCAGCTCGCCGAGCTCCTCGACGGCCTTTGCATCCGGCTCTTTGTCGAGACTGACAACAAGGGCCGCCTTTCGCTCAGCCGGCTTCTGACCGACGCCCATCGTGCAGATGTTGATATTGTGCCTCCCGCAAACCGTCCCGACCGCGCCGATCACGCCGGGCTTGTCGTCGTTGAATATGACCACCACGGCGCCCTGCGGCG
>DATEBC010000363.1:0-4261 GCA_035288065.1 Sedimentisphaerales bacterium
GAATTCTCATTCGGCTCGCCTATCCTATAAACCTTAGGCTCGACCTGTACGGGCTTCTGCGGGTCGGTATAGACATTCATCACAGCCGTCAGCAGCGGCAGAATAGCCCACGGCTCAGCCGTATCGACCACGACTATCCCCGAATACTTGCAAATCAGGCTTATAGCGGCAGCCATCTGATTATCGCTGTCGCCCTCGGTCACAAACGATATAGTTGGGTAGCCCAGCGGCCTGAATACCTTCTTCAGCGAAAGCACACGCATCCTCGATGCGTTGTACATCCGGTCCTGTTGGCTCAGGCCCTCCAGATTCAATATAATATCCTCCACCCCGGCGGCCTTGATCTTCTCGCTCAAATCAGCAAGTGCCTCTATCGAGCCGGCCTTGACCACCAGCGGACAGCCGTTCTCTTTGGCAATCCTGGCCATTGCCTCGGCGGTCTGGGCAGTGGCCGATGCAAGCAGCGGAACACGTCCCTTAGCCGTCACCGCCGCTGCGGCCATTGCATCGGGCGAGTCCGTCACCAATATAAGCGCAAGGTCGCTGCCCTCCTTTGCCGCCGCACATGCCGACGCAAACGATTTAGCCGAGCCGCTGTCATTGACCACCGCCAGGGCCTTGACGCCTATTCTTTGCCCAACTCGCTCGAATTGAAGGGCGTTCACAGCCTTTATGCGCCGCTTCAACTCATCGCCGGTGAGTTTATCCGAGACCGTCGCCGCCAGGACCGTCGGGCTGTGGAACTTCTCCTCGTGCCGGAACAGCACCGTCTCCTGCCCGACCTGAACCTGATTATCTCCGCTGCCGAACACGACTTTGCGCATCGGCGGAGCCGCCGCGGCTGCGAGTTTCCCTTTCGCTTCCTCGGAGACGTCCGGGCAATCATCCAGCTTGGCGCGCTTCTGCGCCAGCGCCATCGCAAACGCCAGGCAGGTAGGCATCCCGCACTTCTTGCAATTCGTCTTAGGCAAGAGCTTGAATATATCCAATCCTGTCAGTGCCATAATTCGCTTCCTCTTGATCAGTTTATTGGAAATCTCAAATCTATTGAACTATGAATAACAAAATGAACATTCCCATTAAGATGGGCGCACACCGTCATTCCGGCCTTGAGCCGGAATCCACGAGTCCAAACTGGATTCCCGCCTGCGCGGGAATGACATAAATGGTGCGGGAATGACAATTTCAAAGCCGCACTGTCCATCTGACCGTTCGAACATCAATAAAACCTTTAGAACATCGGCTCGAGCGCCGTCACCGGGTGCTCGGCTTTGGTGATGAACTCCACAACCTCTTCCTCGGTGGTGGCCGTAGTCTCATCGGCGACCTTGTTGAGGAATTCTTCGCCGCCGAGACCCAGCTCCTCGGCCCTCTTGATGAAAGTATCCTTGATATCTTCTTTCAGCATCCTCGGCATCCACACGATCCTCCTGATCCCGCCCTCGGCGGCGATGAACTTCTTGGAGTTGATGTAATGCTTCGAGTGTCCGATGAATCCGGGCGTTTGGTTTCCGCCGCCCACGGTCCCGGCCAGGGTCGAGAACTTCATCCCGCAGGGCGTCATCTCGCTGTACTCACGATTGACAATCATTATCCCGCCGGTCGATGGCAGCACCGCCGCGATACACTCGAAGCATCCGCACGACGTCATCGGGTCGGCTATCATACTGTACTGGCTCATTCGCTGCACGTTGCCGCCGCTCGTCTTCAGAACAAAGGCGTTAACTCGGTCCCACTGCCCGATCTTCGCTTCGATGCACGTGCCCTTGTTTATCGGCTGATTCGCCCCTGATGGAGTAATCTCAAATGCAGCCCGGCAGTCGAGCCAGCTATACGCGCCGCATAATCCGGGCCGCTCCGGAGATACAACGCAAACGTGGTTCGGGGCAAAGCTCTGGCACAGCGTACAGGAGTAGAATGTCTCGATGTCCTCGTCCGTCATGCCTTCGAGCCTCTCGTCGCGCTCGGCGTACACTGCCTGCGCCTGCTCTCGCAGCTTCATTACCTCTTTTTCGTCGGTGTGCACCGTTATCTGCACCTTGTCGATGATGCTCGAATACTCGTCGTGATACTTCGCGTGCAGCAGCTTGCCGATATGTTCGAGTTTGAAACCGGCCTTGGCGGCGCCTTTGCTGATTCGCACCCAGTTGATGTCGCGCTGCCCCATGTGCCACAGCCCCTGGGCTTCGTTGAGGAACGTATGCACCTGCCGCTCGAGAACCGGCTCAAAGTCGGGCTGCATCTTTCGCCCGGCCACCTCGACCAATATGCCCAGCGGCAGTTTTCCGCCCTCCTCGACCGTATCGACGTCCGGCCCCTTGACCACAACCTTGCCGTCCTCTATCTCGTTGATTTCCCGCGTGCGGACCCACTCGAACGCCGGCGTTCGCTGCCCGCCGAACTCACAGTGCATATCCTCCTTGCGGATACGCTCCCCCTCGAACGCAGGGCTGACCGAGACGGGGATGTCTATCTTCGTGATCTTGATCTTCAAGCCCCGGACCTCGATGGACTTCTCAACGATCTGGTCGTGCGGGATATTCGATACTACGTGCTCATAAGTGCACACGCCCGTCGGAAGAATCTGGGGAATATCCGAATCGGCGATAACGGGGAAGCCGTAGTTTATCGCCCCGGCGGCCGTGGCGTACCATTCATCCGTGACCTTTCCCAAAGGCATCACAAATGCGAATATCCGGTTCTTATTATAAAGCAGGTTCCGTCTGAAGTCGCCCGGCTGCACTCCGCCGAAGCTCAGTGCCGCCCGGCTGGCGAAACCAAGAGAGTATATTGCCGCCGTTATCTCCCGCCCGAAAGGCACAAGCCGAGTCTCCCATCCGAGCTGAACGCCCCCTTCGACAAGCTGCTCGGAAAAGGTCGTTCCGTTATGGTGGCCGCACATGAAGACGTACAGAAATCTCTCCTGCAGTTTCCGTGCGATAGTAACCGCCGTCTCAACGTCCGGCGCCGAGCCTACGACCGCCGCAAATCCCGGAGCTGTCCCGTCAACGAACTGTATCCCGCGCTCGCGCAGAATAATATCGTCGGCCGCCCCAAGCCATATCCCTTCCACAGGATTCGGCCCGATCAGGTACTTGCACCCCTCGATAATCTCTTCGGCGAAAAGCGTCGCCATTCCAGCATCCAGCGCGTGCCCGAGGTAGGGAACCCACAGCTCCTCATCGACGTGCGGAGGAAGCAGGTCTTTGACCTCCTTCAAGACCTCTTCAAAATCGGCCAGTGTCCGAACTTCTTTGCCGGTCATCGAATAGATGATGGGCATAAAGTACCCCGTATTCGGAAACTCGACTTGGCAATCCCTGCCCTTTTCCTTAATAGCTTTGTTTAAGATTTCCTCGGCCTGCTCGGCAATTTTATAGGCGCCGCGTATGGCTGCTGATGCGATAATCCTTGACATAAGCTTGACTCACTTTCATATCTGACTTTCTCGCTTGATTCAGTTCTATCAACTGCAACCGGCGGTGACGCTCGCGGCGTTCGACTTCACTGCGCTTTTACTCCACCGCCAATGCCCGCCGGTCCTCCATATCGTAAAGCTTTCGCTCCGCCGCCTTGTTGATTCCCAGCGCGTCCCGCTTGGCTTCGATATGCGCCAGAATCATTTCGGCTGCCTTCACCGGGTCCGATTCAGTAGCCCATTTGCCCCCGAGATCCTTTTCGATGCCGTCAAAGAGGTAATTGCTCACGTTCTCGCTGCCCGTAATAGGCAGTATGTCCTCGGCAAAGACGACCAGCGCACCGCTTGCCACGAAGTACTGCCCGATTGCCACGGCCTTCTCGGCGACCGATTCGAGGCAAACGCCGGCAATCGGCAGTTCGGAGAGGTCCTCCCCGAGCCCGCCTTCGCGGACCAGCTCGCTGCAGGAAACCAGCAGTCGAGTATTATCCACGCAACTGCCGCAAGCCAGAACCGGCGGGATCCCAACGGCCTCGCACACCTCCCGCAATCCGGGACCGGCCAATTCGAGTGATTCTTTGGGATTGTTAAGCCCCTGCTTGCCGCACGCGATTGTCGCACAGCCGGTAGTCAGGCACAGCACGTCCCTCTTGATCAGCTCCTTGACGATCGTTGTGTGCGTGAAGTCCTGTGGCATCTTCGGATTCGTGCAGCCGACAACGCCCACGATGCCGCGGATTCGTCCGTTGATGATATTATCGTTCAACGGCCTGAAGCTCGCACGGAACCGCCCCCCGAGCATATAATTGATCGATTCGAAGCTGAAACCAGCCACCGCCGACT
>DATEBC010000364.1:0-2957 GCA_035288065.1 Sedimentisphaerales bacterium
CGGACGTCGTGGTCTCCATCGACGACGTGATCGACAAAAAGCTCGAAGCTATGACAGCCCTCGAATCGCAGTTCGTCGAGGGCGGCGTAAGCGGCCACGAAGGCCTGGTTCCAAAGAATGAGTCAGAACGCACCGCCGCTCATCAGAGAGTCCGCGACAGCTTCCGAGGCCGCTTCGCCGCCACCGCCGAGGAATACCGTAAGCACCTCATCGAGGCCTACGGCGAAGAGCAGGGCAAGAAGGTCCGCACCGCCGAGGCATTCGAGTTGTGCGAATACGGCCGACAACCATCCCCCGCAGAACTAAAAAAACTATTCCCGACAACTAAACAGTAACTCAAACTGACCGATTTTATTTTTTGACACGGATTTACACAGACCCACGGTCCCATAGGGATTAACACTGTGGTTAAGCCATGGCCAAGCCATTTCCGGGTATTTGGATCCCTGCCCGTTCGGCTTCGCCCCCTGGGGGCTTCGCTCAGGGCGGGGCTTTCGCAGGAATGACGGATACTTTTATCTTGTTGTCAACACTGTAGTTACATTAGAATCCGACCCAAGAACGGTGAGTTTGAGCAGTAAGTCGAATAGTCTGATAGACAAGGAATACACTTCGACGACAATAGCGACAACGACTGACCCAACTTGTCAAATGAAATAATGTCTATCCTCACCCGGACACAGCTATAATCCCCAAATGCAAACTTGGACGATACTGAAGCTTCTGAACTGGGTCACAGCCTACTTTACCGACAAGGGCATCGACGCTCCGCGCCTTAGCGCCGAGATACTGCTGAGCCACGTCCTTTCGCTCAAGCGGATAGAGCTATACACGCAATTCGATAAACCAGTTGATCAGGAGCAGCTTCGCATCTTGCACGCCCTGGTAAAGCGGGCCGGGCAGGATGAACCTGTCGCCTATCTCACAGGCAAGACGGAATTCTATTCCATCGAGCTTGATATAACGCCCGATTGTCTGATTCCCCGCCCCGAAACCGAGCTGCTCGTCGAAAGGGCCATCGAATTCCTGCGAGCCCGCGTCGCAAAAGGGGCCAGAATCTGCGATGCTCTTGAGGCAGGTCAACTCTGCGCCGCCGCCGGGACATCAACTCAATTCGTCTGTGACCTTTGCACCGGCAGCGGCTGCATCGCCGTTGCAATCGCAAAGAATTTTCCCGGGGCAAGGATCATCGCAACGGACATCTGCGACGCGGCCCTGAGCGTCGCTGCAGCCAATGTCGAAAAGCATCATCTCAAAGAGCAAATCACCTTGCTGTCCGGCGATTTGTTCGAGCCTCTCGTCCCGCAATTGGACACGTCGAAATTCGACCTGATTGTCTGCAACCCCCCCTACGTAAGTGCTCCGGAGTTTGAAGCCCTCGAGAGGAACGTGAAGGATTACGAGCCTAAGCTTGCCCTGTTCGCAGGGGACGACGGCCTGGACGTCTATCGGCGAATTATCGAAAAAGCCGACCTATTCCTCAAGCCCGATGCCGCCCTGATGCTGGAAATCGGCTACGCCCAGGGCCCTGCACTCAGAGACCTACTCGAACGGACGAATGTCTTTGTGCAGATTAATATCGAAAAAGACTTCCACAACAACGACCGAGTTGTCACTGCCATCAAGACTCTATCCTGAAATCCATCCGACTCGGCCTTGCCCTGAATTGCAGAACCGGAACAGAGAAGAATAGTCTCCGTCCGCCTCAAAAAGAATTCTTGGCCGATTTTCAAGAAAAACTGTGCCAATTGCGCCGAACATAACTTGCGGCTACTACAATAGTTGCAGAAAAAACGAGCCAGACAACACAGCCTGATGCTGCGAAATCAAAAAAAAATCTTGAATCTCGCCTCGCCTGAAGCCATAATAATGGCAAGTTAAGAACGTTGCACCAAACAAGGATTGTTATTGCTTATGCCTCAGGAGGAGTAGCAAATGGGCAAGTGCAAAGTCTTCCTCACCGGAATTGCAGTTGTTGTATTATTCAACAGTATGGCCCACGGGGACCTCACCTCTTTCACCGCTGATGCGCCACATGTTTTCACCCCGACCGGCGCCATAATCCTGCTGGAGGTACCCTCGTACACTCCTTCCAGCGTCACAATCACCGCCGTGGCGGATGCACCATTCTTAATATCGCTGGCCGCCGTCAATAATACCGCGTTGCCGTGGGCAGCGTGCACTTTGGTATCTGACTTGGCGGGAGTTGCTGAATTTGTGCCGGGGAGTGGTCAGAGCACGGACTTCCAAAATGTTACAGACATCGACGCATGGACCATGCTGTTCGAGGCGCCGTTTGAGGTGGCGCCCGGCGAGTTCGTGACTCTCGAGTTCAGGATGGAAATCCCCAACACGGGCCCTGTTACCTTTACGCAGACTCTGACCCCGGTTCCAGTCCCCGAACCGGCTACCGTTGTCTTGCTCGGCCTCGGCGGCCTGGCCCTGGTCGCAGCACGCAAGCACGCCTGACGCCCATTCATCGCGGCTGGTGCGCCGAGAGTGCAAAGATACTATGCCCTGAACAGCCTTACGGTTCCTCGCCGATTTTGTGCGTTGTCACGCAGCGGTCACGTCTAATACGATATCAGCGTGGTGATCTTATACCCGGCGAGCTTGTCCCGACCCGCCAGCTCGCAAAGCTCGACGAGAAACGCTATCCCAGCAACCCGCCCCCCTATTTTTTCGATAAGCCGGCAAGCAGCCGCCATTGTCCCCCCGGTTGCAAGCAAATCGTCAACCATCAGCACCTTGGCCCCCCTGCGCACCGCGTCGCAGTGCACCTCCAGCGTGTCGGTCCCATACTCCAGATCGTAGCTGACGCTCTCGGTCTTGTAAGGCAGCTTGCCGGCCTTGCGTATGGGGACAAATCCGGCGCCGAGCTTCTCGGCAACCGCAGCACCGAAGATGAACCCCCTCGCCTCAACCGCAGCGACATAGTCGATGCCGGCATCGGCGAA
>DATEBC010000365.1:0-2373 GCA_035288065.1 Sedimentisphaerales bacterium
ACCGGCCTCCTGGGCTTATGCGGGGGCACGGGACCCTCCGGTGAAATACTTATTCCCTGCATTTGCTCGGCAGCACGCTTTATCTCCGCCTTGATCTCCGCTACGAATGTCCCAAGCGCGCTGCCCGGGCGGATAATCGTCCGAGGTTGCGCCCTCCCCGGAGCCTCCTGCCGAGTCTCGGCCCCCTGCCCCAGAGGAAGCGGCCCGGCGGCAGGCTGCTCTTGCACCGCCCTGCTCAATTCCTGCCGTCGCACAGGTCTTGCCGGCGGCCTCGATACGGGCCTTTCCTCACGCTCCAAATCGCGCTTCTGCCTCCTCGACTTGACAATTCCGCCCAACGCACTGACGCCAAACAGCACCCCGAGCACAAGCAACTGCATCCAGCCGCTCTCATCACGCTCTAAAAGCAGCCCAGCGAAATTCAACTGTAGAACCACGTCAATCATCCGCCCTATTCCTTCTTCTTGGGCTTTGCAATCGAATCCCGCATCCCGGTATCGGCCACAATATTCTTCATCCGGTAGTAGTCCATAATGCCGAGATTGCCCTTCAGGAAGGCCTCAGCCATAGCCAGCGGCACCTTCGCCTCGTTCTCGACGACCAACGCCCGCATTTCCTGCTCCCGCGCGACGGCCATCGCCCGCCTCTTCTCAGCCTCGGCCTTGGCTCTTCTCATATCGGCCTCCGCCTGCGCGGCCTGCAGTTCGGCGCCCACGTTCTTGCCCACGTCAACATCTGCAATATCGATCGAGAGGATCTCAAACGCCGTGCCGGCATCGAGCCCCTTCGCCAGCACCGCCTTCGATATCTTATCAGGATTCTCCAGAACGGACTTATACGACATCGCGCCGCCGATCGTAGTAACAATACCCTCGCCGACACGGGCTATGATCGTCTCTTGAGTCGCCCCGCCGATCAGCCGCCCGATATTGGCCCGGACGGTTACTCTGGCCTTGGCCTTCAACTGAATCCCGTCCTGAGCGACCGCATCGACCGTATCCCTGCCCTTGCTCGGGTCGGGGCAGTCGATAACCTTGGGATTAACGCTGGTCTGCACCGCTTCGAGGATATCGCGGCCGGCCAAATCGATTGCCGTGGCCGTCTTCAGCGACAAATCAATATTGGCCCGGTTCGCCGCTATCAAGGCTCGCACGACATTAGGAACCCGCCCGCCCGCCAAGTAATGGCTTTCCAGGTCCTTCGTCGTCAGGGTCAGCCCTGCCTGGATCGCGGTGATCTTGCTGCGGACTATGTCCTTGTAGCGAACCCCCCTAATCCACATCCCGATAAGCTCCTTGAACTTGACATCCGCATCGCACAGCCTCGCCTGCCACCAGAGCATGAAGAATTTGCCGAACAGGAGTGCAAACAGCAATACAACAGTAATCAAGATGATGGCGCCGGCCCAGTACACACCGGCAGGAATCTGAACCGCTATGATTGTCTGCATCAAAGTACTCATCGTTGCCCTTTCTCTAACTTTCTTTCACTTCTCGAACCGTTACCTGCGTGCTCTCGACGCCGATAACCCTTACCCTTATATCCTTATCAACATAGCCGCTCTCGGCTACACATTCAACCCTTTGCCCCGAAAAATCACACATCCCCACCGGCCGCAGCGGAGTCAACACAACCCCCGTCGCACCGAGCAGCTCTTTGAGCTTCCCGCTGTCCGGCACTGCATCGCCCTGCTTACACCCAGGCCGCGCAAGAATGATTCCCCTGCCGAACTTGGTTCTCGGAAATATCCTGTAAGCGACCACCAAAACAGTCGGTATCATTATAATAGCAACGATTACGCCGGCCACACAAGCAGTCGTGCCGTGCTTATAGAATATGTATATCCCGCCGAACAGGCACGCAAACGCGCACATGCTGATAACCCCCCCGCTCGGCACAAAGACCTCGGCTATCAGCAAAGCCGCACAAGCCAAATAAAGAAAAATCGCAAACCAAATCCAGCCCATAAACTCATCTCTCTTTCACACCATTTCACGCACTACTGTCATTCGTTCGCAGCAGTACTGTCATTCCTGCGCAAGCAGGAATCCACATAGCCAATCACAGGGAGGCCTATGCGCCGGCACACAGACTTCCAAAAACGGTTCCGGTGATGCGACCAAATCTAACTTTCCACCGCCCTAACCACGACTCTGTTGCCGTGAATCTCAATTATCTCAACGGCCCTGCCTTTCTCAATGTACTCGGCCTTGGCAACCACATCCACAATCGCCTCGCCGAACCGCGCCTTGCCCGCAGGACGCAGCGCAGAGACCGCCTCGCCCTTATCGCCGACCGCCAGGCTCTTGCTCTGGCCTGCCGCAGGCCTCGTCATACTCACGCCTGTCCCGGTGCCGGACGTCGCGACGGTAG
>DATEBC010000366.1:0-16727 GCA_035288065.1 Sedimentisphaerales bacterium
GGAACCATCTTGATTCGCTCATCCCAAATGGTATTCGTGCAACTTGCCGACAGATTGTCGGCCAAATTGGGAGTAACCTGCCTCAGCGCACGAAGCGTTTCCTCCGCCCAACGAGCAGATTCCTTCTCTTGCTCCAACTCCTCGATCTTTGAATAACCACGGGCGAATCCGTCTATCTTGCGAGATCGAATCGCTTCCAGGAGTTCCTTCGTTACAGTGTGAGGATTGTTTCTGATTGACCGCCTCTCCAACGAACACTCCATCTCTTTGAGTGTATTTTGGGCCTTCATCCGTTGGATTACTGCAAGCGCATGCTCGCATGTATGAGCAAGTTTCTGTAGGCTGGATTCTTCGTGCCATACCGGCTGCGCAAGATTACGGCATTGCGTCAGTATCTTTTTGCAGTGATTGACCTTCTCCTCGAGGGAAAGGATGTCACGAAGTGTATCTGCCAATGATACGAACGTCCTAAACTGCAAACTGTATGGACCTTTTGGTCTTTCGGACCGACCGGTCCAGTGTCCCCAAGCGAGGCCCAATTCAATCTGAACTCTCAAAACATCAACCAGCAAGGAAACATTATCAAGGCAATTGCACTTGCGCCCGTTGACGCGAATTGCCTTCATTATGTACTTTAACGGTTTAACAATCTCTGGCCGGAATGGACCCCATCCCAACTTCCCTCCGTTTTGAAGGTGAGTTTGTATAACCAACGCGTCTTCATAAACCGCCTTCACGTTACTATCTTCAGGCATACTTATATCTGTGGTATCGGCCTCCTCAACAATATCCCTCAGATCGGTTATCGTCTGTTCTGATACCTTGATCAATTCTCTCCAGATTGCACAATTTCCTAAGGCTACATCCCTAATCGCATCAAATACCCAATCTTGAGGTATTGACTTTATCCTATGTATTTCGCTCCATAATTCATTCAGGCCATCCTGAATTAAATGAATCTTTTCTTCTTTTAAGTTGGAAATGGCCTGAACAAAATTACTATCGATGCCGGTCGATAAGATTTTTTCCTGCTCTGTAGCTTCTTGTTCTTGTTTGACAAGAATCTCGAACTGCTGCTCATTTGGAATTGCACCCAGCCGGGGCCAGGACTGCCCAAGTTCCTTCTTCTTTTCATCCGTCAAGACACGCAGCCCCTTCACCAACTCGTCCAGCTCCTTTTCAGATACCGGACATTCGCACCCAAGAGCAACTTCGTCCGTTAACCATTCATATTTGTTTTCATCTCTTTTCAATTCGCGGGCGATCTGAGCCGCGGTCCCTCGGTATGCTCCGTCTGCGACAGTCTGTGAGTGAGTCTCGGACTCCCGAATCGCTCGGAGTCTATTTGTAATTGCTGCCTTTTCCTCTCTCAGCTGACAAAGGTCATCTTCTCCTTTTTGAATTCCTTTTTGCGCGTTTTCAAAAAGACTTGCATCCTCATTCTTTTGTAGAATCGAATTTACGCTTGACTCTAACGCCTTTCTTTCCTCAATCCCGCTTCCCAGCAGATTTATGCAAAGAGGTCTGATTTCCTCAGGAAGATGCCCCTCGAGGACTTTTAGCGCTCTTGGAGTCTTTGCGGTAATAAGAATTCGTTTTCCTGTTGCAAGCAAATGGCATATAAGATTAGCGATCGTATGCGATTTACCGGTACCCGGCGGCCCTTGCACAAGGACTCCGTCTGAACTTCTGATTTTTTCTATGATACGCCTTTGTTCTTCATTGAAAGGCTTTGGGAAGTATACTTCTCCGCCGAAATCGATATCCCCACTATCCTTTTCTTCCGAATGGTTATCCCCGTTATCTATCGATATCTCCGCAATATCTCTAAATTGAGGAGGCATTGTATCACCATCTTCAATTCGGGTTTTTATTCGTTTCAGTACTTCGGTCAAACCCCTGATTGACCGTTTTCTCAAAATGAGGGCTGGAGAATACTCTACGATAGGCTTCTCGGAATACTGCGCCGTTTTCGGCTCCAACCGATCATCATAGTCCCCAAGAGTGTTGATTGAATGAACAAGGGCTTTTAGTACCCCTTCTATACAACTCTTATCCCAGGGGTTGTCGTCTGCATTCTCCAGACCGCGTTTTGCCGTTTCTTCCCCCCGGGCCGGCTGCTCCTCAATGTCCAACATGTCCAATTCCGGCCTGAGGTTCGCACCATCCGGATTAGGCCTGACAGTGAACTTCCCTAAACGTGCTTCGAATTCAAGGGTTGCATTCGCCACGACAAGATGCCGTCTTACTCTCTGATTGCTCGGAGTCTGCCAGGTCAACAGTCCTAATCCCAAAACCAATTCATACTCTTCTCCAAGTCTCAACTGTTCCTGATGAATGGCGAAAAGAGTCGAATAGACTTCGTGAACCTCTTCCCATCTCTTGTGGTGTTCAGCCCAAGAAAGCCACCTCTCCTCAACGTACTTGTTCCATTCTTCTCTGACTCGGTGACAATTTTCCAAATATATCGTCTGGTTTATGTATTGCGGTTGATCCGAGCCTTCTTTCCATCCTGCATTTTTTACCTGCTCCGTAATCGTTTCCAAAAGAGCCGGCAAATCTTTGGTATCTCTAATCGTACTATTATTGACCCAACGACGACATATCTCTGGCGGGTTTGGCAGTTCAGGCTCGCGGAATGTCTGAACCTCTATCCATACATCCTGGTCATATTCTTCATCTGGTCCCCATGCCTGAGTAAAGCACCCTTTTTCCTGTGGAATTTTATGTATCCAGAGTACTTGAGAATCTTCAGTCAACTCTCTTACAGTTTTCGTCCTCAGTGAGGCTAATCGTGTCAGATACTCTACAAGCCGAATTGCTCGGCCTTCATTTCCTGATTTCCGCTCAGAATCCACAAGTCGCCTACTCTCCGACATCTGTCCTTAACTACTAATACCTGCCTTTCACACCGCTTGTAATTGGTCACTCCAACGCACAAGCCCAACGCCGCGAACGCCGCAGACTCTCCTTTTGGCTCTTTGGCTCCTCCTATCGCTTGTCTCAATTATACCCTTCCCGTCGATAAAATCAAACAAAAAACCTCTTGGCAACCCTATGTCAGTGCAATCCGCGTAATCCGCGATCAAATTCTCTTGGCTTTTTTTCATTTTCTTGCTTGACTTTTCGACCCCATTTTTAGCCTGGAATCCAAGGGTGCACAAAACCGCACATAAAGTGCAACTCTTCGAACATTTTCACCCACTTTTCATCAAAACGCGCGCGAAAAGCATCAAAAAGTGCAAATATCGTGAAATCCTAATGTCACCACCTTAAACCCTTATGGCATAAGCACTTAACCCCATTTTTTACCCCAAGTCTCATTTCTACCAGGTGTCCAATCCCACCCCCAAAATCCTCAATTTTAGCCTAAAATCAAAGGTCAATCCCCCAAATCGCAAAATATTTCTCTCAATTTTCCCCTCCTACCCTCGTTTTTGCGCAAATATTAAACTCCGCGCCACCGACTCAGGCCGGTCAAATTTGGCGGAACACCGCCTACTTTTTTTCCGAGGTGTAGAATTCCATTGGTTTGAGTTCTTTGCCGTCGGGCAGGCGGTATGGCTTGTCGCCGAAGTTGGCCAGGACGGCTGCGCCGTCGGCGAATTCGGTCTGCTGGACGGTCCTGTCCGGCGTGACGAAAACGTGATCCGTCATCTCCGAGTAGCCGACCGTGCGGACGAAGCTGCATATATTCTTATAGCTTTCTGCGAAGCGGTCCTTGTTTTGGCTCCAGGACTTTCGATCGAACATGAACATAGGCGGCGTGCCGTAGAGTATGTTGAAGAGGTCACGCTTTTCCCAAATCGCGGGCAGCTTGTTGTTATAGTCGCCCCAGTACCACTGTGACACGACGCAATCGTGATAGACAAGCTCCCAGAGCGGCAGCCTGTATTTATGCCCCACCTGGAACTTGGCGACGCTCTCCGGCACCGTGTCCCAAATTCTGCGCATATCCCGTCCGGAGTCGGGAACGCGGTATGGGCCGAGGCTGAGCATCCCCTCGAAGTAGTGGACGAAGGGCACGGCGGCATCGTGGCCCGTCTCGCTGCCGGCGACGAGCTTCATATCGTCGGACATATATCGGAGCAGCTCCATCTTCCAGTGCCGGCTCTGGCCGCGCGTCATCGGGTGGTCCGGATGATAGCACTCGCGCCAGGGCGAGGCCGTCGTCGTATCGATGAACCGGCAGAGGTAAGGATGGGTCTTCAATTCTTCAGGCACTCGCTGCCGGGCGAACTTGATGGCCTGTTCGTCGCAAAGCACCGCGCAGGGGTACATTTCGCCGTCGTTACCCCTGACTTGCCAGCCCTTGCGCCAGTCGCCGTTTTCATCGAGCATAATATCGTCGGGCCAGCCGGCCTGCGTCCAGTCGGAGTGCAGGCCCCGCAGCTTCTCGGCGACGACTTTCGGGTCCATAAGGTCCTGGTAAATATCGTATCGACTGGTAAGGACGCCGTCTATTTCGTTCATCGCCTTGATGGCCTCCGGCGACGTGCGATTGCTCCATAGTATGCGGTCTATACCGGCGGATTTCATTTCCCGCACGATGGCGAGGGCATCGTTCTCCCAGCACCAGACATTGACGGCCCCGATCAGCAGATCGACGTTCGGATTTTCTTTTCGTTTCTGGGCGAGCGTTTTGAATCTGCCGACCTGCTTTGCATATTCGCGGTACCGCTTGCACATAGCAACGTGGCCGCCTTTATCGAAGAATACGTATCGCAGCTTTCTCGTATAGCCGAAGAATCCTTTTTGGGGTTCCCATTCCGGCGCGATGCAGAGGTTTCCATCAAGTCGCTTTATCGCAATGGCGGCATCGTCGGGCGTTTCTATGATAGCCATGTGGCCTTGCTCGCCGTCGGTGACTCCCCAGAAAGCCATGCAGATACCGTGCCCGCCATATGCGACAAGCCGGGTTGTATTGATTGTCTTGTCTTCGACCGGATAAGAGATGCCCTCATTCATAGGCACAACCAGATACGTCCCTGCTTCCGTTACAAACGGATTCGGAAATTGCAAAGCAGTTTCAATCTCGCCGTCGCCCGAAAGCGCAACGGTGAACTCGGGACGGTCCGGCTCCACTCGAAGAACCGCCTGGACATCCATTCCGGACGGCCCATCAAGCAGGGTCATCTCGATACTGTCGGCGAGTTTTGCGATGCGAAGTATTGCGGCTTCGCCCGAGGGCTGCTGCCGCCAGGTGCGCCCCGTGCGCTTGTCGGCCACCGTGAGGCTCGCGTCGGCGGTATTGACCGTCAGCGAGATGGCAACGTTGGCGATAGTGAGGCTTTGCGGTGTATCCTGGGAGCGCATGGCCGTGACATTGCCCTGCTTGGCGAGCGAGAAATCATCCAGCCAGACCGTAGCGGGGCCGTTGCCGATCAGCCGAGGGTGGATTGCGGCGACGTTTCGCGGGATCACAAATCTCGAGCGCAGCAGGCGCCACTGAGCGGCCCCTGCCGCAGTGCGCCCGCCTAATACCCAGTCAACGGCTTTGCCGTTCTTGTCGTAGGCTATCACGCCGATAGTAGCGCTTCCCGGCCCTTCGGTCTTGACCCATGCTTGAAGCGTGAAAAGGTCGCCGCTCTTGACATCAAGGCGTTTTTCTGAGCTGAAGCTCCAATCCTGCGCGCCTTTGTGCTCGATTCGGACCGAATAATTTCCGCCGTGCCGGACCTGGTTATCCAAGACAGCCTGTCCGCGGCTCGGCTCTCTGGTCCACAGTTCCGTCCAGCCGGAAGGCCGGCCTTGCTCGGTCTCTTCAAATCCGCCGTTAGCCACGAGGGCGGCCGAGGCCCCCTCACACCAACAGCACAACAACGCCCCTAACAAGAGGGCTTTGTTTCGATGGCTCCGGATCATTTGTTCTATCCTTCGACAGGGCATTTTCTCAAACTGCCCGACTCTATTTTCTGACACGGATTAACACAGTTTAACACTGTTTTTCATATATTCTGGATTCCTGCCTTCGCAGGAATGACAAGTTAACCTTTTCAACAGAGGATTAGGCCTTTTTATTCTCGGCGGGCTGCGTTTGTCTGGTTGGCTTCTTCTATCAGCTTTTTGATGGCGACGGCGGAGCCGCCCTTGGCCTTGGATTCGTCCGCGGCGGACATAAAGGCGAACATCTCAATCGTTTCTTCGGCGGGCACCGATATATTTCCCGTCTTGAAGAACTTGATGATTTCATCGACCAAAGGTTCGTATCCGGCGTATTCGTCGGCGGCAGCGATCTTCTTTGCGCCGAAGATGGTGGCGCCGTAGCCGCTCTTTCCCTTGCGGATGCCGCGGAAAGTGCCGATTCGCCCGCCCGCCCACCGGCCCACGACCAGCTCGAAGTCCTGGGTCTGCGTGCGTGTCACCGTCTCACAGCCCGGCCCCATAATCGTAAAGAGCATCTCCACGCCATGCACGCCGTACCAGTACAAATCGGGATGGTGCGGCTCCAGGCTGCAAGGGCCATAGGCGTCGCAGCCCAGGACGCCGCCGATATTAGGGTCGCTCCGTGCATTGACAACGCCCGGCGAAAAACGCAAGGACGAACTCGACCAGCAGGGGACGTTGTTCTCCTTGGCCAGGCGGAATATTTCAATCACGTCGGCCAGATTACCCGCCATAGGCTTATCGATGAACAGGGGTAGCCCGGCCTTGATGACTGGCTCGGCCTGCTTTAGATGAGGGCGGCCATCGACGCTCTCAAGCAGGACCCCATCCACCTTTTCGCACAATTGCTCGATACTATCGACTATCACTACACCGTACTTGTCACGCAGATCATTCGTGAAACCCTCGACGCGATTGCGCGATGAATCGATATCGGGCGAGCCGCCCGGGAAACCAACGACCACCTTGCAGCCGTGCTCGGAGGCCTTCTTATTGATCGCGTTTGTAAACGCAGTTACGTGGGAAGTATCAAGGCCAATCAACCCAAGCCGAAACACTTTCTCTTCACTGTGAGCTTGTTCAACCGAACCAACAGCCGCAATCAGCGCCGCAACAACATAGGTTATCCTTTTCATAATCATATCTCCAAAATCATAAATGTTTCTTAAACCTTCTTAGGCGGGTCATACTGCGGTATCTTGAGTAACTCGCCTTCTTTCAAAGCCGATTGATGCGCGACAATTCCCGGGACCGTATATGCCAGGGATTCGTAAACGTCTATTGCAGGGCGGCGGTCGTGCACGATTGCATCGACGAACTCGTGCGTCAGGAAGGTATGCGAACCTTCGTGTCCGCTGTCATGGCGCAGAGGCTCGGGCAGCATATCGCTCTGCCACCAGTGCGGCTGTTTGTACTGCTCGAAGAGCGGGGCCTTGCGCTCGAAGCCGGCATCATCTTTCTCTATTCGCTCGCTCGAACGGATAATCACCGGTCCGAGGCCGTTGGGATGCGGGGCGTAGAAGCTCATCTTATCTCCTATCCACTGCGCCCGCTCGCAGCCCCGATGGGCCCCTTTCCACCAGATATTGACGCGAAAAGCGTTGCCCCGGTCGGTGCGGAACATGGCGGACTCGTTCCAGAAGGGATTGTCCCAGGCGTTGTCTTTGAGGATCGGGTCGCCGTCGCCCCAGCCGTGGCAGGCAACCTCGGTGAGCCGCTCGCCGGTGACTCCGACAAGCTGGCTGGTGCAGTGCGTGGGATAGTACATCGGGGCCATGCCGTGCCGCCAGGTGCGTTTGCCGTCCCAGAAATAGAGCGATTCGAGTCCAGGATGCTGATACTCGGCCTCGCAATAGTAAAGCGAGCCGAACTTGCCCTGCTCGTAAAATTTCCTCGCCGAGATTGTGGTCTGCTGGAAGTAGCCCGTTTCAGCCATCATGTACTTCAGTCCGTATTTTTTGACGGTATCGGCCAACAGGTCGGCCTGCTCGATGGTCGCCCACGCTGCCGGGACAGCGGAGATCACGTGCTTGCCGTTCTTCATAGCCTCGACCGTATGGCGGACATGCAGCGGCCCATCCGTGAAGATAGCGACCGCATCGATGTCCTTGGCGAGCACCAGCTCCTCAAGCGAGTTGTAAGCCTTCGAGCATCCATGAACCTGCATCAATTGCTTTCGCCGATCCTCGCGCAAATCGCTGACGGCGGCGACAACACAATCCGGGTGCTCATGCCATTGAAACGAACATCCGAATCCCCCGCCCACGACGGCAATACGAACTTTGCGCGGCGCGGCATTGACCGCAAGTGCAGCCTGGGGCACAAGGATCGCCCCGGCGATCGCTCGTCCGGTTTGCTTTAGGAAATCACGTCGTGAATGGTCCTTTGCGGACTTTGTATTTTCTTGCGCCATATTCTCAGACTCCTTTGATTGTCCGGTTGCTGAATTTCTGTAAGGGCGACAGTAATTGTAACGCGGGCGATATTCTTCAACAAGGCCTTTTGCCCGGCGGCGTTGACTGAGCTGGTGCGGTCTAATATAATCATCCAAAATCAGTATAGGCATAGATAGTAGCCACTCACAGTTGAATTTGCGGGGGCTGCTCGCTCTGCAGCCGGCTAAGGGTTGTGGATTCCTGCTTTCGCAGGAATGACAACTAATAAGATGAACGTTGAGGGGTTACTATGCCTGTGCGATGCAAATCTCAAGAACCGAAGGAGCCTGAGAATGAGAATTTCGCCTATTTTTTTCAACGTTGTCTTCTGTTGCATCATCGCCTGTCTGGGCGGTTGCGGGTCGTCTCGGTTGCGGACTGAGCAGTCCGAGCGGGCGGTTTTCACAAGGCAGGAGGATTTTCGCTGGCCCGAAGGCAGACGGGCAGCGATCAGTCTGACGTTCGACGATGCGAGGCTGACCCAGATTGACCGCGGCATTCCAATTCTCGACGAATACGGCTTTAAGGGCACTTTCTACGTCTCGGTCGAGAATTTGAAGGAGCGGGTTGAAGGCTGGAAGAAGGCCGTCGCCGCCGGGCACGAAATCGCGAATCACTCAATCAAACATCCATGCTCGGGCAATTTTCCATTTTCGCGCGACAAGGCCCTGGAAGACTACACGCTCGATATGATGCGAAACGAGTTCGACCAGGCAAGCAGCATTATCGAGCAGCTTCTTGGCGTCAGGCCCGTTTCATTCGCCTACCCCTGTGGACAGAAATATGTAGGACGGGGAAGGAATCTGAAGAGCTATGTCCCGCTTGTGGCGGAGACGTTTTTGACCGGCCGGGGCTGGATGGATGAATGGGCCAACGACCCGGCCTTCTGCGACATGGCCCAGCTTATGGGCGTTAAGCTGGATGAAAAGGATTTCGACCAGGTCAAGGCGCTGATGGACCGAACACTGGCGGACGGCGGATGGCTGGTATTTTGCAGTCACGAGGTCGGTGAAGAGGGCCGACTCGTCACAAGCTCGCAGACCCTAAGGGCGCTCTGCGAATATGCAAAGGACCCAAGCAACGGAATATGGCTCGACACAGTCGAAAATATAGCCACGTACATCCTCAAACAGCGCACCGCAAAGGCAGGGTAATCACTATGGAAAGAATTTCAGTTGTCACTCACAGGCTGGCTCTTGCTGCTATCATGTTACTTTTTCTTGCGTCGTTCAGCATCCGGGCGGAGGAATCCGCCGACGTGTTGCGTGCAGGCGTTGCGCGGATCGACATCACGCCGAAGGAGCCTGTCACGCTCTGCGGCTATGGGGGCCGCGACGGCCTATCCAAGGGCGTGCATGACCCGTTATCGGCAAGGGCTGCGGCATTCGAGAGCAACGGCAAACGGCTCGTGCTCGTTTCGACGGACCTGATCGGATTCTACGGCGGCACCGCCGAAGACTTTCGCAAGGCGATCCTTGCGAAGTTCGATCTCCAGCCGGCGGAGCTTTTCCTGGGCGGCATACATACCCACGCCGCACCGACATTGACTTTGGACAAGGGCAAAGGCCACGAAAACAATCTGAAATACACCGAGTTTTTGAGAGACAAGCTAATCAAAGTGGTCGCTGAGGCGCTCGATTCGACGGTCCCGGTTGGCATCGGCGCCGGCATCGGCTACTGCCCGGTCGGGTCCAACCGCCGCGAAGTGCGTCTCGATGATTCGGGCTGGCCCAAAGATGAGGCCATTAAATTAGGGCGCAATCCTTATGGCCCGACCGATAAGCAGGTCCTCGTTGCCAAGATCGCCAAGGCCGACGGCGCGGTTGTCGCCGTTCTGTTCGACTACGCCACTCACTCCACCGCCCTCGGCCCCCAAAACTATATGATAAGCGGCGACGTTCTTGGGCTGGCTGAGCAGTTCGTCGAAAAGATTCTCGGCCCGGAGGTCATTGCCCCCGCCTTTGCCGGCGCCTGCGGCGACATCGACCCCTGGTACAGGATCCTTCCGCAGTTCAATACCGAGGCCGGGTGGATCCCCGAACCCGTATTGCTGGGGACGCTGCTTGGCGAAGAAGTCGTTCATGTTTATCGCGATATAAAAGAGACGAGCGCCGCGGGCAAGATCGACACGGCATTTACTACAATGGCGCTTCCGAAGAAACAGGGCGAAATCTCCGGCGACGAGCAGGCCGAAACGAACGATCAAACCGTTGCCCTGAATATAACGGCCGGGCGGGTGGGTGACATTGGCTTTATCGGCTTCGGCTGTGAGATGTGCACGGAGATCGGGATGGCGATAAAGGCGGCCTCGCCCTTCAAGCATACATTTGTAATCACCCACTGCAACGGGGCGGCCGGCTACCTGCCGACAAAAGACATGCACAAAGAAGGGGGCTACGAGGTCCGAAGCAGCCCCTTCGCACCCCAGGCAGCCGAGATGGTGATAAAGCAATCGCTGAAAATGCTTTATCAGTTATGACTTGGCGCCAACCCGGATTTCTCATTAACCGCAGAGCACGCCGAGAGCGCTGAGAAAAAGGATATTGTATAGCCTCATCGGTCACTTTGAGTAACAACGTTCTCTGCGTGCTCGGCGGTGATGCATCAGTGGATCTCTTTGATGTATATGTTGGCGAATTGAATGGGGTCGCCGTGATGCTGGAGGGCGATGGGGCCCTTCTTGGGCATCCCGGGCAGCTTGGCCTCCTTGATAACCGTCTTGCCGTTGAGGACGACCGTTACGGTATCGCCGATAGCCGTAATTTCGAACCGATTCCATTGGCCTGGCGGGTTGTCCGCGTTGACCAGCGGGGTCGCGGCCCTTCGCACTTCGGGCGGCATATTTTTGTCCGTGCGGTATCCCCAAATCTCGCCCGATCCGCAGGGCCAGTTCCAGATATTGATCTGGCTATTCGAGGACCCGCGAATATAGACTCCGCTGTCGCCGGCGTCCTTGACTTCAACCGTTTTCGGCTTGCCATCGGCGTCCAGGGCATCGCTGCCGTCAGGCGATATTAAAGGCGCTTGCTGCGTCTTAGGCTCGCGAGGCTGTCGCCAATCAACAATAAGGGTGAAGTTCTCGAATTCCTCCTCCGTCCACAGGCTTTTATCGCCTTCGGCCTCGCTCTTGCCGTCGTAATCGAGGACCCAATCCTGCGTCTGCCAATGTCCTTCGTCGCCCGTCTTGACCTTCCATCCCCGCAGGTCAACGCCGTTATAGAGTATCCGATACGGTTCAGCGTTCTTCGCAACCATCTCGGCAGGGGGGTTGGAGCTCGGTAATTGGCGAATGCGGATATTGCGATAAAGGACTTCGCCGCCCTCCGACTCCAGGCAAATATATCCCTTGCGAGGATTGGCGTCATAAGCGCGGGTAACGACCTTGCCGTTCACCGCGAGGGCGATCGCGCCGTCCTGGCACTCGAGACGGTAATGGTTCCACTGCCCGGCAGGATTGCATCGCTTCTCGCTGGGCAGGGAGCGCATCCAGCCGGTCGGATGAGGCTTGTCGGGGCGCATCGTCGCGCCGTGAATGGCGAATACGTCGCCATGGCTCGTATAGTTCTCGGTATTTCGCCCGTCTAATATCTGGACTTCAATCGAGCGCGTGAAGGGCTGGCCCGGCGCGGTGACCGGGTCCGAATGAAGGAACAGACCCGCGTTGCCCATCGGCTTGGTGTGCTGCCATTCCAATTCGAGGATGTAATTTTCATACATCTTCTCCGTCCGCATCACGCCCGTTGGGATTCCGGTGCAGAAGATCATCCCGTCTTTGACCGTCCAGGTCTGCGGCGCGCAGTTGACGTTCACCCAGCCATCGAGATTCTTGCCGTTGAAGAGCGGCACGAATTCATCGTCGCCGCCGTCGAGCGGCTTTATCACGATATTCCGCAGCGTAATCGAGCCGTTAAGGTTCTGAAAGCCGATATGTCCCTTAGTGGGACGTTTTGCCAGGGCGGGGCCTTTTTGCTGATGCGGTTCGGTCTCTTTGGCCATATCGACGTCGATTATTTTCTCGCCGTTGAGCACAACCTCCACCCGGCTGCCTTTGGCGGTAATCTCCCATGAGTTCCACTCTTCTACCGGCTTGACAACTTCCTTGCTCGGGGCAATCTCATCATAGACCGCCCCGGTCCTCTGATTGGGCTGCGAGCTGCCGCCATAATAGACCTCGTGATCGACAACCTGTATCTCCATCGCTGTATAAGCTGGATCGCCGTGGGGCGGGAAGCGCAGGCCTATCCCCCCGTTGCTGCCCCGCGTTATCATCGTCTCCAATTTCAAGACAAAATCCTCGTACTCCTTCGGCGAGAAGATCCACGTCCGCTTATTGAGGCCGGAGAGCACGCCATCGGCCATTTGCCAGGGCGTCCCTTCGACCTTTTGGGGGGTAGTCAGGTCCGACCAATCGCTAACCTTCCAGCCCTCAAGGCCGTCGCCCGGGAAAAGAGGTTTGAATCCATCGTCGGCGCAAAGCCCGCTTGCCGAGGCGATTAACAGTGCAAACAAACCGCCCCAAAACGCCAAACCGACCTTTATGTTATTCATTGCATTAGCTCCTTCACAAATCTCTAATTTCCTTTACCGCTTACAAGGTCTCCGAAAGGCCCAATCAGCTCATATTTGTTCTGCCAGGTTGTGTACATTATGCCGAGTGCAGCCGGCGTGCGATCCAGAGTTTCAAGCCATCCCTTAGGGTTGTCGAGCGTATCGCCGTCGTAGTAGGCCCCCGCCAAGGTCTTGAAACCTAAAGACGAGAAGAACTTCAAGCTCTCATTGCGCTTTTCGTAATACCAGCACACGATGACAAGGTCCTTTGGAATGTACTTCCAGGACCCCGTAAAGTCGCCGTCAACCAGATAGTAGTCGCCGTGGGCATTGTGATTCGGGTCGAGCATGTCCGACCACGTCAGAATCTCAGCTTCCGGATTTACATTGCGGATCAGCCGAACCTGCCTTGTAATGCAATCGCCCAAAATCTGTCCCATAGTCATCGCGCGTTCTTTGCAGGCCGTGCACCCGCCCCCCGCCCGCACCTCATCCATACTCAGCAGCCATTTCTTAGGGGCAAGATGCTTCTGAATCAACTCGGCCTGCCTGGCCCATATCTCATAAACCTTAGGCTCGGACATGCAGACCGTCACCTGCCCGCTGTTCACACCCATACCATGATAATAGCTCACCATCAATCGCTGGCCGTCCTTAATCCTGCCGCCCGGCAGTATCTTTATCGAAGGCCCGTCGTGATCGAACCGAAAGTTGAGGCTCGGATCGCTTATGGCGGCGAAGTCCCTGCCTTCCTCGTAGATCGCGCCGGTTTGCTCGCTCTTGACCGTCACGGGCGTTCCATCCCGCCGGAGCACGTTGAGCAGGCCGACCTCCTCGATAGAGAGGTCATCCACCCAGAACCGCCCCGCGTTGCCGCCCCAGGCGCCGAGATAAATCCTGGCCGTATCGTATTCGAGGCTGTTGAACCCCATAACGACCTTGCGCCAGTCTGAAGTTCCCGGAATCCTCGGGTCCCACGGCGCCAGGCTTCGCCCGTCCGCCGTCAAGACCTGTATCTGAAACGAGCCGGGCGGCTCAAGGGCGTCCGTCTTAACAAAGCAGGTTATCCGATAACAACGATGCGGGCGAACTTTTATCTCCTGCATCACGCGTGCGTGCCCGTGCTCGTACTTGCCGAAGTTCTCGAACCGCAGGGACGCCTTGCCGCCGTTGAAAACCTGCTTATCCGCAAAGGAGACCTCGCCGGGCCTGTCGTGAAATCTATAGCCCGCCATTTGGTCGGCGTTGAATTCCTCGAACCCGCCGTTGGCGATATTGGCGGAGTCATCCGGAACCAGATGCGCCCTTTCTCCCTCGACAAGGAACACAGCATCCGTAACAGATATGCCCGCCGCCAGGTTCTTATCGTAAGAGAGAACCGCTCCCCCGTATCCCGCCGAGAAGATTATCGGGATTATCTCGATTGCGTTGTCTTTGCAGATTTGCTTAACCTGCTCGAGCCTGGCAAGATAGTCGGCAGGCTGCTTGTCGAGCATGTCCAGCCCCGCCGAAAGGACCATCCCGTTCAGGCCATGTGCCGATCCCGTCTCGACTATCCCCTTTATATCAGCCACATCGCTATCGGCCCGCAGTGACCGCGAGACATACACCCAACGATAAGGATACTCCCCGCCCGGACATGCCGAACCGACCAAGGTCAACAAAACTGTTAGAATCAGGATTCTTTTCATTCCAGCCATCTGCAGCTCCTTTTCAAAAACAAACTGCCGGCTAACATAATACCGCAGCCGCCGGGGCAATGGCAACACGTTTTGCAGCAACGACAGGACCCAAAATACAACAGGTCCGGGCGATTGTGCGAAAAACATTCAGCCCATTACAAAGGCTCTATGCGGATAGAAATGCCTCGAGCTTTGCGGTGAGTTTGCTTAGATTACGGGTCTGGCATTCCCAAACGACAAGGATTTTCCAGCTAAGCCTCCGCAAGTTGCGCAGATTGCGCTTGTCGCGCGCCACGTTCTTATGAAGCTTCTCTATCCAGTAGCGTCTATGACTATTAGGAATGCGGTTGCCGCGTCGGCACCGATGTTGATGCCAGAAACACCCATGTACGAAGATGATCTTCCGCAAACGAACGAAGACCATATCTGGATTTCCAGGAAGGTCCTTTCGATGCAGTCTAAAACGGTACCCGAGAGAATGGGCCAGTCTGCGCACGACCAACTCAGGCGTGGTGTTTTCCGAACACACCCTTGCCATGATGAGCCGGCGTTTTTCTGGAGTCACCGTATCCACGATCCTAACCCTGCGCTGATCTCAGAGTTGCGGGAAGCTCTATCATGAGCGATTCGTCCGTCTCGACTTCCGCGACTCGGCGGTTGTACTCTCCAAGGAGATTACTTAGGTTCTCGGCGAACTTCGCGGGCGCGAATTCTGCGAGTTCGGACAGATTCTGGCCGATAAAGGATTCCAGCGACTCGGCAACAACCTTGTTCTCTATGCCCTCGGTCTCCAAGAGTGCTCGTGCCGCTGCGAGTTTGGAATCTGGGACTAAGACCATTGCGGAGAGACCATCTTTCACATTTTGAGCACATCGCTTGACGTGTCCCATGTTTGGCGCCACGGTCACATGGAAGGCGGTGTTGCCAATATGGAAATCTCCCGACCTTCCGGTCTGCTCATCGGCCGCACTATGCGGAGAGTTGCCCACCGCAAGGCCGGGGAAGCGGATAGCAAGCTTGGCGCCCACCAAATGCTGCGCGACCGGACCCGCTTGGTTGCGCTCCTGCGCCGCGGCCAGTATATCTGCGATAACGTTGCGAGGCGGGTCCGAGCGATCAAAGTCAAACCGGACTCTTTCCAGATTGTAGTACGCATTGAGAGACTTGACCAAAAACTCCTGGAATTCATCGAGCAAGGGCAAGCGTTCCGCCTCAGAGAGAGCCGCGAAACCGGCGCCTGACAAGGATTCAAGCAGTAGTTGAATCGGACGGTTATTTCCTCGGTTGGTTCTGCCGCCCTCACTCGGGAACCGTCGGGATTCGCCAAACCGGTCCAGTATCTTTCTCAGGGAAGACAGGTTCAAGCCTGCTATCTGTGCGCCCCCCTCAGCAAGGTGCGCATCAAGGCTCAACTCGCACGTGGAGCGAAGCCGTTCAAGCACCACTAAAGCCGCTGCGACCAGGCCTTTGGCCGGCCGACCGCGGTAAGGCTTCATTGGCCTGAGGGAGCTATACCAGGACTGGAAGCTCTTTCTTATTTGCGCATCGACGTCTGCCATATTCTTTGTCTCGTGGCGCATCAGATCGGCTTGCTGCCGCAACCAGAGGATCAAGGTAGTTCTGGGCGATCCACGTAATGGCTGGAACACACACGGCGTCTCCGAAACCAAACAAGGCTTGATTGAGTTTTGCTTTGATGATGAAACCAGCGGCGCCCATCAGACGGGCGCATTCGCGCGGCGTCATAAGTCTGGCGGCGTAAGTGCCGAATCCCGCCTTGAACAGTATTTGTCGTCCGCTGCCGCCCTTTGGAGTGCGCAGACACCCGGCAAGACCATCAGATCGCAGTTCCCCCATGGATCGCTTGTGTCCATCGGGCTGCCGACGGACCCTTCGGAAAACGGTCCCATAGCACCAGTCTTCTTGTCTGATCCACGCTTTCACAATCGCTTGGTGGCGAGGGCTCATCTGATTGTATAGATACTCCCTTCGCTCCTTTGGCCACCACTCGGGCGCATCCTCGTCTAAATCATCGAGGATCTCCGATAGCGAAAGGCTTGAACGTACAGGCGGGGCCGGTAGTTCTCTCAGCGACCATCGGATATCGACATGCGAATTTATGAATTCCACGATTGGCTGTGGCCTGGTTCGACATCGCGTCGCGTGAACTGGATGC
>DATEBC010000367.1:0-6555 GCA_035288065.1 Sedimentisphaerales bacterium
GTGCGAACGCTTCGTGTGCAAGACCGGAACGATCGATGGCTGTCGCGGACACCTGCGATGGTTGCAGGTTTGACCGACCGTATCTGGTCTCTAAGCGACTGGCTGAGCTATCCGGCCATTCAATTTTCATAGGACACAAGGGCATTTCCCGTATCAATGGAAAAGGCCGCCAAGCTTGAATACTCGGCAGCCTGCAAGTAACTTGACTGATTTGGCCCGCCAGGATTGGCGCCTGCGGCCAATGGATGATGAGTTTATGCGTGGACAGTTGCCGGCGATTGCTTATGACGTGTCGGTCGGAGAGAGGAAATATGCATCTGCGTGCGGGGAGCGGCGAGCGACCTTCTGAAATAGTCAATCGTTCGTGTCAGCCCTTCTTCAAGCTCTATTCGTGGTTTCCAGCCTAAACGTTTTGTTGCGAGCTCGATATCGGGCCGCCTGCGTTTCGGGTCGTCGATCGGAAGCGGCGCATAAACGAGCCTTGAACTTGATCCTGTGAGATCGACGATTTTATCGGCCAGATCGCGGACGGTAAATTCCTGCGGATTGCCGAGATTGACCGGTCCGGCAAAATCTTCTTCGTTGTCCATAAAGCCGACAAGACCATCAATCAAATCATCGACATAACAGAAACTTCTGGTCTGCTCGCCCCGCCCGAACAGAGTTATATCTTCGTTTCTAAGGGCTTGTACGATGAAGTTGCTGACGACGCGGCCGTCATTCGGGCGCATTCTTGGGCCATAAGTATTGAAGATCCTGGCGACTCTTATGCGAGTTCCGTACTGGCGATGATAGTCGAAGAACAGAGTCTCGGCGCATCTCTTGCCTTCATCGTAGCAGGCTCTCGGCCCAATTGCATTTACGTTCCCCCAATAGCTCTCGGTTTGCGGATGGATCTGCGGGTCACCGTAAACCTCGGACGTGGAAGCCTGGAGTATCTTAACTCGCAGTCTTTTTGCAAGCCCCAACATGTTGATTGCGCCGTGTACGCTGGTTTTTGTTGTTTGGACCGGGTCAAACTGGTAGTGCACGGGCGAGGCCGGGCACGCCAAATTGTAGATTTCGTCCACTTCAACGTAGAGTGGAAAAGTGACATCGTGACGTATCATTTCAAAATCAGGGCGTGATATAAGATGTGCGATATTTCTTTTTGTGCCGGTGAAGTAATTGTCCACACAGAGCACTTCATGGCCTTCACTTAAGAGCCTCTCACAAAGATGCGAGCCCAAGAAGCCGGCTCCACCTGTCACCAAAGTAGTCGTCATTGATACACTCCCTTTTATTTACTCAAACTGACCGACGGCGCCTGCCCGGCGACTTGGCGCGTCGAACCAAGCACGACCGCTATACCTGCACGAGCGCCCTTTTCGGGCTCTTAATAGGCTGTGAATGCCCTGAGAACCGCGCCAAATCGGTCCTTACCATGTCTTCGACCAGCGATTCAAAACTACAGTTGTGCTCCCACCCCAATGCCTCTCTTGCCTTTGACGCATCCCCCCGAAGAAGAAAGACCTCGGAAGGACGGTACAACATTACGTCCTCTTCCAGATAGTTGTATGGGTCCAAACCGACATAATCAAATGCGACCTCCAGGAATTCCCTCACGGAATGGGATTGGCCCGTTGCAATAATATAGTCCCCCGGCTGCTCTTGCTGAAGCATCATCCACATCGCCCTTACGTATTCTCCGGCATGTCCCCAGTCCCTCTGGGCATCGAGGTTGCCCAGTTTGATTTTCTTCTGAAGCCCCAGTTTTATCTTCGCGGCGTGGGAGGTTATTTTTCTGGTCACAAATTCGAAGCCGCGTCTGGGAGATTCGTGATTGAAGAGGATGCCGTTTGAGGCGTGGAGGTTGTAGGTGCTTCGGTAGTTCCTTGTCAGATGATAGCCTGCAACCTTGGAGATTCCATAGGCAGATCTGGGATTGAGCGACGTTTCTTCGTTTTGCGGAGTCTCTGTCGCGTTTCCGAACATCTCGCTGGAAGCGGCAAAATAGAATCTGCAATCGAGCGCCTTATTACGAATCGACGAGAGCACGTAGTGGGTGCCGTCAATATTCGTATTGATAGTTGAGAACTCATCTTCAAACGAGTAGCTCACGAAGCTTTGGGCCGCCAGGTGATAACATTCATCAGGTCTGACCTTTTCGACGACATTGAAGATACTCGGGTAGCTTTCGAGCGACGCGGCGTGGAGAATAACCCTGTCCAGGATATGCCTGATTCGCCAGAGGCGATGCTCGGGGTCCTCAATAGCGACTCTCCTTACTATTCCGTGCACTTCATATCCCTTTTCCAGCAACAAGTCCGCCAGATAACTTCCGTCTTGCCCTGTAATTCCGGTGATCAGCACTCTTTTCATAGGTTTACCTTTCAATTCTGAGGCGTGCTACCTTTTCCCGAGCACGCCTGCATAGTTCAAGTATTTTTTTGCGTCCCTCAACAGTTCTGTGGGGCTTGATGAATACACTGCGGCCTTTGACAGCGCCCGACTGTAAAGATTACTGAAACGATTGTTGTTTGCGTCAAAGGCCAGCGATGCTTCATCCACAAGTTCTTTGAATTGCTCGTTATCAATAACGCCGGTGAAATTGTTTCTTCGGCTCTGATGGTTGTATAGGTGCCATTGCGTGTTTTCACCGATGGCACCGTCATCGAGAAGCATCTCGTAGAGTTCGGTGCCCGGATATGGAGTAAATATGCTGAAAGTCGAATAATTGGGTTTCAGCATTTTCATCAGCTCTATTGTCGCTCTGATATCATCGGGCGTTTCCGTGGGCAATCCTATCATAAAGAACCCGGACCAATAGAGGTTGTTCTTGCGGAGGATGTTCCCCATGTTTTTGATTTTGTCAATCGAGATTCCCTTTCGAACAAGGCGGAGCATTCTTGCACTGCCGCTTTCAACGCCCAATTCCACATTGTTGCACCCGGCTTCTTTCAGCCGCGTTATTATCTCCTCATCGAGCAGATCGAATCTGGTATTACAGGCCCAGTTGATCTTCAGGCGTTCTCTGCGCAGCGCTTCACAGAACTCTATAGTCCTCTTTCTGTTCAGGGTGAACGAGTCATCCCACAGTGTAAATTGTGTGGTTCCATAGGCATCAATGACGGCCCTTATTTCTTCGATGATATTTGAGATGCTCCTGTATCTCACATTTCGTGTCCACGTCAGATGCGCAGCGCAATATGCACAACGAAACGGGCATCCTCTGCTTGTAATTATGTCTCCAAAAGCCTCTGTGTCAAGGGAACCGGCGTCTATGAGCAATTCCTTGGACGGCAGAGGATTGTTATCCAAGTCAGATATAAGAGCCCGGTTCTTGTTGTGGCATATTGCGGAACGGCGACGATAAGATATTCCGTCGATATCATCCAACGCTCTCCTGCCCTGCAATGCCTCGACCAGCTCGAGCATGGTTACTTCGCCTTCGCCTCGAACAGCATAGTCTATGTTCTCGTCACCGACCACCTCTTCAGGCAACACTGTAGGATGAGGCCCGCCGGCAACAACCACAATGCCTTTGTCGATGCTCTTGCATATCTCCGCAATTCGTCGGGCCGAGTTGAGCTTGGGCGTTTTGACCGTCAGACCGACCACGTCGGGGCAGAAGGATTCTATCACGTCTCTGACCTCAAGCCATATTGGGTGATCCTCGTCTTCAAGTGCGTTGCAGTAGTTCTGTGATCGATCCAACATCTTGGCGTACCTAAGGTACTGAGGCTTTGTGTGGAACTCGGCGTTGTATATCCTGACACAGAAGCCTCTTGACCGCAGCGTCGAAGCCACATAACCCAAGCCGAGGGGGAACCAATCACACTTCAACCCTGTAAACCTCTGAAAGGGCGGCTCAATTAACAACACTCTCATTGCTTGCCTTTCTCATATATTTTTACACTTAGGACCGGTTACGGTCTTTTCAATATCATCTTAGGAGTGAGGCATGCGCGTTCTTTGGACGTTTCCCGGGATGGCAGCCTCAAGTTCCGGCAGGTGTATCATTAGACCAAAACCAGAGGACTATTGTCCCGGCAGCAGCGATCCCGGCGCGGTGATAATTCCGAGTATATTCTGTCGATTGCCGAATTGCTTCTTCGCCAGGAATAGCGTCTTTCAACGGCCTTCGGCGCTTTATCGGCGATGTTCGTTCTCAAGTCTTCGTCTTCGATGATTCCGACGACACGGTCGGCGAATGCGGCCGGCTCGTCGGCAATGAAAAGGCCGTCATCTTCATAAACCTGAATGTCCCCTTTTGCCACCGAAGTGGCCACAACCGGAATACCGCATGCCAGCGCCTCCAGTATCTTGAATTGCATTCCTGAGCCGGCAAGCATCGGACAGACTGAAACCGAGGCGCGGTTGATATGATCAGACATCGAATTTACAAAACCCAGGACTCGGATGGCTTTGTTTTCATTTTCGAGGCGCCTTACCCTGTGTGACGGCCCGGCCCCGATTACCTGGAATCTGGCGTCCGGAAGGGCCTCTTGTATCGGGGGAAATATATCTCGCGCGAAATGCAGAACCGCCCTTTCGTTGGGGAAGTACCGCATGTTTCCGGTGAAAATCACCAGACTGGGATCTTTATCCTCCGAAAATCTCGGGTAGAACTCGTTCGGATCGACACCTAAAGGATTGACTACCGCGTTGCCGGTCCCGATAGTCTTTGCATCGACGCCTGACACAACTACGGCACGGTCAAATTGTTTTGCGACATTCGCCTCATATCGCGACAGTCGCTTCGCCTCCTCGGCGAATATCATCTTCCTTATCCCTCTTTCCGAAGACGCTCTCCTGAGCATGTTCAATTCCATGGAGTCAATCAACTCCACAATCTTCGCGCAGCGTTCGTATCCACAGACATAGGGCGCGACTCTGAGCATAAACGTATGAATGAGATCGTACCGATTTTCGGCCAATAACTCATCCAGCTTTGTCCTGAAGTATTTTGATTTGTAGTAGAGCACCTGCAAAGGAGTCTTACCGAATCCGTGGAGCATAAGATTAGAATATGCCTGAGATTTCCTCAAAGGAACGAGGCATATTTCCTTACAGCACTTGGCGACCTGCGCCACAGACTCGTTGTCCACACATTCATCAGAAAACGACAACAGCGTTATCTCGTGCTTCTCAGAGAGATACTTCAGCCTCTGGTAGGCTATAATCTTATCGCCAGTCAAGGGCGGGTATGGAAAGCGAGCGGTGACAAAGAGAATCTTCACTATTGCTCCTTATAGACGGCTTCGTAAACCGCGAGTGTCTGCTCGGCCATTTTTCGCCATGAAAATTTGCGAGCCTGCCTGAATCCTCGACTGATCAACCGCCTTCGCAGACACTCGTTGTTGAGAAGGTCCAGCAATGCCTTTTTCAAGCGGTCGCCATCGGCGGGGTCTATGAGTGTGGCTGCATCGCCGACTATTTCGGGGATTGAGGTTATATTGGAGGCAATGACCGGCGTGCCGCAGGCCATGGCCTCGAGAGGGGGCAGGCCAAAACCTTCATACAAAGAAGGATAGAGGAAGACTGTCGCGCAGTTGTACAGCAGCACAAGGTCATCGTCCTCAAGGAAATCGGTTAGTATGATATCATCTCTACACCCTGATTGCATAACCACATCATTGAACCTTGTGCGTCTCCAATTAGGGATGCCCACAATTACGAGCTTCTGGTCGATTAGACTTTTACTCCTCAACTCAACGTACTTGTCTATGACAAGCCTGGTATTCTTGCGTGGGTCGATACCGCCGAGGGTAAGTATGTAGCTGTTTGCGATGCCATGTTTTCTTCTGATCTCGGCCCATGCATAGCTTTTGTCTATCGGACGGCACGTGTCGTTGCCCGCCTCGTATATTACGGTAATATCGTCGGCGGCGAGAGCAGGCAGATACCTGGCGATTTCCCTCCTGCAGAAATCGGAGACGGTTATGACGGCACAGAAGCGTTGGACCGTTCTCGGAACAACCATCTTCCGGTAGATTCTGCCGCAGGCCTGGTACCAGGACGCGGAGCGCGGCAACGCCGAGCGATTTTCGAGATACATAACATCGTGTATGGTGGCAACACGCCTGATTCTACTGTTGAGATAAATTGGCGCGGTATTGCCGGTCGAATGCAGGATGTCGATATTGTCTTTGCCGGCCTGCGCGGGCAACACGATCTGCTCCCACGTCGGGTAATTGAAGGGTCGAATCGTTTTGGTCTTGACGTTGGCCTGTTCGGGCAACAGGTTTGCATCGTTTTTCGCATCAATGTATAGAACGTACTCATTTCTGTGGTCTATATCCGCCAGGTGATGAATCAGCTTTGAGGTATAGTTGCCTATGCCCCGCCGATTGTGAACGGCAAATCGAGCGTCAATACCGATTTTCATCGACAAGCTTTCTTTGAGTGCCAGAGAAGGAGACGGCAGCCTAAAGTGCGATTCACCTGACTTTTGCACACTGTATGACTTAGTCAACCCAGAGGTGAATCATCACGGGGCGGGCGACTCCCTTGTTATAGGAAATACCTTTGAGCCTGTAAGAGTACCGGGGCACGAGGCTGCGGAGGAAATCA
>DATEBC010000368.1:0-8491 GCA_035288065.1 Sedimentisphaerales bacterium
CCACGCCGTGAATAAAAACAACACGCCCAAACAACCAATCATTCTTCTAATCGAACGAGCCATTTCAAGTCTCCTTAATTTGTTGTCTGACATCTGTCGTCTTTCGTCTTCGCAGCTTATCCGGTCGCTTACGCTCCCGGCTCTTCTGTTCTTCTGCCCTTATGCTCTTGTGCCTTATGCCTTATGCCCTATACATAGAATATAACGCTCAAACGCCCTTTCGTTCTGTAAATAGCCTGTAAAAACCGCTCGACAGGCAACTTTCCCAACCACTGTAAAAACCACGTAAAAAACCCGACTGCTCCTTGGAATCTGAAATATTCACTGGACTTTTGCAAAGTTGAAATATTGGCCGTGAAATGGGCGTTGTGACGATAAATTCCAATAGTAGGATGATTCCAGATGTCTTGGAGGATCGCACCATGCCGGCTATTGTAGAGTTTCCGAAGGTCGTCAAAGAAGTCCTGGACGAATTCGTCCCATTCTTCGCCAACGAGCCCGAGCGACGCCATTTCGCCGAATACCTGACCGGGCTGATCATCGCCCATAAGAAGAATGTCTCGGCTATCAACCGGGAATTCGCCGCCACCACCGACCAATCGTGTTTGAATCGATGGATCACGCAGGCCGATTGGGATGAAGAAGCCCTGAACCTCAGACGCATCGCATGGTTGCAGCAAAGCCCCGATACCCGTTTCAGCACGCACGGGGTCATCCCCATCGACAACGTGCTGGTCGATCACACCGGCAAGCTTATCGAGGACGTCGGCTATTTCTGGGATCACGCCGAGCAGCGTTACAAGATCGCCCATGACTACCTGATCATCAATTACGCCTGCCCTTCCGGAAAGCACTATCCCCTGGAGTTCTATCGTTTCGTCAAGCGTCAGCAGGCTGAGCAGCAAGGAATCGAGTTTCGCGATCACAACGTGCTGTTTCGTCAACTGGTGGATTGGGCTCTGGCCAACGACATCCCCGGCGATTTCACGTTCGACAGTTGGTTTACGCACAAGGACAATCTCAATCATATCCACGCCCTGGGACGCAACTACGTCGGCGATCTGAAATTCAACCGCAAGCTGCTCGTAGCGGGTCGGGAATTCAAGGCCGAGGACTTTGCCGCACAGAGCGTGCCGGCTGATCGCAAGGAGGTCCACGTGAACGGCTCGCGGCAGTGGGCCTTCACCAAGAGCGTGCGGATTCCCGGCGTGGATCACAAGGTGCGTCTGGTGATCCTGTGGGACAAGCGTAAGGACCAGCACGCCCGAAAGATTCTGGTGACGAATCGTACAACCTGGGAAGTAACACGGATTCTGAGGGGCTATCGATACCGTTGGACAGGCACCGAGTGCTTCCATCGGGACGGCAAGCAGATGTTGGGCATGGGCGATTGTCAGCTTAGGAGCGGCCAGGGCCAGACCCGGCACCTGTACATGGTCTTCCTGGCGTACAGCGTTCTGATGCGTCAACTGCGGCATGGTCGTTCGCGTGAGTGGGCTCTGGAGCGTCTGACGACCATCGGCGAAGCCTGCATAGCGGTATTGCGCCAGACGCTCAGTGAGACACTGGCCTGGGCCGTCGAACGGATCGAGCAGGATCGCTGGGATTTCCAGAAAGTCAAGGGACACTTGGCTCTACCCTAAGAATGCAAAAGTCCAGATATTCAATTAGAAATCCGCATTTCTCCCTTGCACAGCCTCATATGAATAGGAGTCGCCTCCGGCCATGTGACTGCTGCCGGCCTACTTTCCCTTGTTTGCGCTTCTATTCTCCTGGGCTTACCAGTTATAATGCCTGCCGTGTCATTGCCTTGTGCACCAAGGTCGTGCAAGGGGCCGTCTGGATTTTCAAGACTGTGTTAGTCAGTGTTTATCCGTGTCGATAAAGATGGAGAAGCGACCATGAGAAAGAGAACGACTATAGTGATGTGCATCGCAGTTGCGCTTGTGTCGGTGCGATGTTTGGCCGAAGACGTCAACACGCCGGCGTTCCGTGATTTGTTCAATGGCAGGGACCTGGCCGGGTGGGTCAATGTCAATACCGCTCAGGATACTTGGAGCGTCAAGGATAAGACGCTTCTGTGCACGGGCAAGCCCATCGGCGTTATGCGAACGGACCGGCAGTATGAGAATTTCATCCTGGAGCTTGAATGGATGCATCTGACGGCGGGCGGCAATTCCGGCGTATTCGTCTGGAGCGACGGCGTCCCGCCCGAGGGCCAGCGCTTGCCCAAAGGAGTCGAGATTCAGATACTTGATCTCGATTGGGCCGTCCAGCATAATCAGACCGACGCCTACGTCCACGGCGAAATCTTCGGGACGGGCGGACTGACCACCGTGCCGGACAATCCGCGAGGCAGCCGAAGCAAATCCTTCGAGAAACGATGCAAGGGCAAAGGAATCTGGAACAAATACACAATCGTCTGCATTGACGGCGTTATCAAGCTGGCCGTCAACGGCAAATTCGTCAACGGCATCAGCAACGCCTCCGTCAAGAAGGGCTACATCTGCCTCGAATCCGAAGGAGCCGAGATCCACTTCTGCAATATCAAGATACTTGAGCTGCCGCCGGGCATAACAACGCCGGAAAATACCGCGCCGGTAATCAAAGATAAGTAGGAGGCTTCCGTATGATTCATTCATATCGCACGAATCGGTTTACCGGCCGTCTTTCCCAAGAAGCTCACCTGATCCCCGGGATTCACGCAAGAGAAAGAATTCTCAACAACTGTCATTGCGAGGAGGCCAAAGGCCGACGTGGCAATCTCATACCCCCCGCATTAAATGAACGTCCTACTCTCTCAGGAGCCGCCCGAAAGCTATTTATAACCGTCACCCTAATCATACTCACCCAAACAACCATTACCCCCGCAGCCGGGGTGTTCAATATCCGAGACTACGGGGCCGCCGGCGACGGCCAGACGCTCGATACTGAGGCGATTCAAAAGGCGATAGACGCCTGCGCAACGGACGGCGGAGGCCGGGTCGTGTTGCCGCCGGGCAAATACCTTTCGGGAACGGTGCATCTCAAAAGCAATGTCACTTTCTTTCTCGAAGCTGGTGCAAGACTGGTCGGGACTGCGAAACTGGATGAATACAAGCATCCGATGCCGCCCGCCTCGATGCCTGAGGCCAAGTGGGGCAAATGGCATCGCGCGCTGATACTCGCCGATGCCGTTGAGAATATCGCTATCGCGGGAGACGGCGTGATCGACGGCAACAAGGTCTTCGACCCGACCGGCGAGGAAAAGATGCGCGGGCCGCATACGTTTGTCTTCGTCAATTGCAGAAACGTCACGGTCCGCGACGTTTCCTTCGTCGATTCCGCCAACTATGCGATCTTCTTTATGGTCAGCGACGAGGTGAGTATCCGCAATGTCAAATTCACGGGCGGCTGGGACGGCGTCCATTTCAGAGGCTCGCCCGACCGCGACTGCCGAAACGTCAGCATCGTCGGCTGCGAGTTCTATACCGGCGACGACTCGATCGCGGGCAGGTACTGGGACAGCACGCTCATCAGCGATTGTATCGTCAACTCCTCGTGCAACGGTATCCGGCTGATCGGCCCTGCCAGGCATTTGATTATTCACGACTGCCTCTTCTACGGCCCCGGCATCCACCCGCACCGCACGTCCGACCGCCACAACATGCTGGCCGGGATCAACCTCCAGCCCGGCGCGTGGGACGCGACCACGGGCAAGCTCGACGACGTCCTGATAAGCGATGTCACTATGCACAACGTCGCGACGCCGTTCCACTTTTCTCTCAAGCCCGGCAATACCGCCGGCAGCGTCGTCGTCGATCGAGTCACGGCCACCGGCGTATATCGCGCGGCCGCCTCCGTCGAAAGCTGGGCCGAGCAGCCCTTCGAGAACGTCGCCTTCCGGGACGTAACAATATCATACAATGGCGGCGGCGAGCGACAGAAAGTAAGAGAAGAAGTCAAGTCGCCCGGCGTCGATGCGCGGGGGCTGCCGGCCTGGGGGTTCTATGCGCGAAACGTGCAGGATTTGATGTTCGATAACGTCCGCCTGCGATATGAAAAGGAAGACCTGCGACCGGTGATGATCTGCGACCGGGTGGACCGCCTGACGCTGCAGGATTTCAGCTTTCCTCAGCCGGACCAGGCCGATGAACCTATCGTATTGAACGACGTAAAGCATGTGCAGCGCGGGAAAATGAAAGAAGAAACGGAGAAATAAGTCCTATGCAAAGACCAACAACGCCAACAAACGCACTTACCCGGCGCGATTTCCTGAGTGTGACCGGCGCGATGCTCGCAGCCCCGCACCTCTGGCTCAACACTGTCAACGGACGCGAAATCGGCCCCGACGAGAAAGAGAAAGTCGCCGAGGCGATTCCGACAGCAGCCTTTGTTAAGCCTCGCAAGAAGCGCAGTCTGCTCATCTTCACGCTCAACGTCGGCTACGGTGGCCACGCCTCGATCCCGACGGCTAATCTCGCTTTTGAACTGATGGGCGAAAAGACCGGCGCATTCGAGACCGTCGTGAGCAAGGACCCGGAGGTCTTCAGGCCCGAGAGCTTAAAGCAATTCGATGCGGTCTTTTTCAACAACAACGTCGGCAATCTCTTCACCGACCCGGCCCTGAGGCAGAGCCTGATCGAATTCGTCTATGCCGGCGGCGGACTGATGGGCGTTCACGGCACGACCGTCGCCTTCACTCAGTGGCCCGGCGCGATCGAAGACTGGCCCGAATTCGGATGCATGCTCGGCGCAAGAGGAGCCAACCATCTCGACCCCGACGAGCACATCTTCATCAAGCTCGACGACCCGGCCCACCCTGTCACTCAACCTTTCGACGCAAAAGGATTCGACTACCGCGACGAGTTCTTCCGCTACCACGAGGTCTATTCGCGCAACCGCATCCGCGTCCTGCTGAGCATCGACACCGAAAAGACCAAATTCGAAGGCCAGCCGCGCGGCAACTGCACGCGGGACGACAACGACTACGCCCTGGCCTGGGTCCGCAGGTATGGCCGAGGACGGGTGTTCCATTCGACCATCGCGCACAATCCTTATGTCTTCTGGGACCCTAAGATGCTGCAATTTTACCTGGCCGCGGCCCAGTTCGCTCTCGGCGACCTGCCCGCGCCGACAATCCCCAGCGGCAAACTGACGCCCGCTATTGCCGCGCAGGAAAGGCTCGGCTGGCGGCTCGGCGTCGAGGCATACACCTTCCATAAGCACACGATCTTCGAGGTCATAGACAAGACAGCCGAGCTTGGCCTGGCTTATATGGGCGGCCTCAGCTTCCAAAAGGTGAGCGAGCAAATCCCCAAAAATTTCGAGCCGGGCCTCACCGACGACGAGCTGCAGCAAATCCGCCTCAAATTAGATTCAGCCGGCGTCACAATGCTGACTTACTACTACCACAGCATCCCCGGCGATCAGGCCGGCTGCCGCAAGATATTTGACTTTGCCCGAAAGATCGGCATCGAGACGTTTATGTCCGAGCCTGCGCCGGAATCGCTCGATACTATCGAGAAACTCTGCGACGAATACGATATCAACGTCGCCCTGCACAATCACGACAGGAAGGCCTCCCCGCAATACTGGCGCCCCGAAGGCATCCTCAAAGCCTGCGAAGGTCGAACCAAACGAATCGGGGCCTGCGCCGATATGGGCTACTGGATGCGCGACGGCATCGACCCTATCGAGGCCCTCACGAAATTGAAAGACCGCCTCATAACCGTCCAGATGCACGACCTCAACGAGCTTACCCCTCAAGGCCACGATGTCCCTTGGGGGACAGGCATCGGCAGGACCGAGCAGTTCCTCAGAGAGATGCACCGTCTCGGCATCACGCCTACAATGTTCGGACTGGAATACTCGTACAACTTCCTCGAATCAATGCCGGACGTAAATAAATGCGCCGAATTCTTCAGCAACCTCACTCTCAAACTGGCAAGTAAAGGATGAACATGACACCGACTGCAAATACAGAAACAACAAACAGCAACCTGATGGGTGGCAGCCTCAAGCCCGTAGGGCTTGGGGATGGCCCGGTGCCGGCAGACTCTAAATCAGCACATACCAAACCTGTAACACGCCGCAGTTTTCTGCAGCGCGTCGCCGCAGCCTCCAGCATAGTCGCCGTCCCCTGGATCGTCCCATCTTCGGCGCTGGGCGCCGCAGGCAATACCGCACCGAGCAATCGCATCACCGCAGGACTGATAGGCAACGGCATTATGGGAAGGGGCCACCTGCACAGGTTGGCCGGCGATAAGGATATCCAACTGCTGGCCGTCTGTGATGTCGATCGCATCCGCAGAGACCAGGGCAGGGAGAACGCCGATCAAATCCAATCCGCTCGCGCCGGGGGCGGAGAATACAAAGCGTGCACGGCCTACAACGATTACCGCGAACTGCTCGCCAGAGATGACATCGATGCGGTTGTGGTGGTGACGCCGGACCATTGGCATACGCCCATAAGCCTCCACGCCGTCCAGGCGGGCAAAGACGTCTATTGCGAAAAGCCGATCTCGATAACAATCGGCCAGGGCCGCCAACTCGTCGAGACGGTCCGCCGATACGGGCGAATCTTCCAGACCGGGACGCAGTACCGCTCCATCCCGACTATCCGAGAGGTCTGCAATTTTGTCCGCGAAGGCGGGCTCGGCAAGGTCAAGCAGGTCTTCACCCTCTGGACCAAGCTGGGCGGATTCTTCGGGGCGCCGAGATTCGAGAATTGCCGCGCCGCGATGGATATGGAGCGCACGCAGCATTCTTACGCCCCGCTCGATTTCGCCCTGCCCGCTCAGCCCGTCCCCGAAGGACTCGATTGGGACCTCTGGGTCGGCCCGGCTCTCTGGCATCCCTATAACTGCGCATACCACATCAATCCAATCCCCGGCGTCGTGCCCTGGTCCTTCGAGGAGGACTTCGGCGCAGCATCCTCCACGTGGTTCCACTCCCACAGCGCCGACGTTATTCAATACGCCCTCGCAATGGAGACAAGCGGCCCGGTCGAGCTGATTCACCCGGCCGATGGGCAATACCCGACCCTAACCTGCAAATACGCCAACGGCACGCTCCTGCACTTAGTCGATCACTGGGGAATGGTCAAAGACCTCTATAAAGCCGTCCCCGCAGACGCCAGGTTAGAGGGCAACTTCGGCGGAGTCTTCGTCGGAGAAAGGGGCTGGGTCACCTCAATGTCAACCGGCGGACAAATCGAAGGCGGACCAAATAGCATCTTCGAGGAAATGAAATTGACCACCCGCCAGGTCAATATCGGCGACAACAATCATCACGCAAACTTCTTCGACTGCATCCGAACGCGCAGAGCGCCGAGCTGCCCCGAAGAAATAGGCCACCGCTCCGCGTCTCTCGGCCACCTCACAATCATCGCCTATAAACTCCAGCGATCCTTGAAATGGGACCCGGCCAAAGAAGAATTCCTAAACGCCGACGAGGCCAACCGCCAAATATCAAGGGCAATGCGCGCCCCCTGGAACACATAATCCACATTCAAAAGCTATCTCAGGAGTCCAAATGTCATTCCGATCGCTGCCCTCGTGCCACCCCGAGCATCGAGATACGCTCCACCCTCTGCGCTTCACGCTTCACGAGATGCGCTTCACGCCCCTCTGCGCCTGCGTGCCAGGCCCAACCCGCCGAGGCCGAGCAGCATAATCGTCCCCGGCTCAGGGATGGTGTAGATAAAACCGTGTGATTTTCCTGAGTCGTCCGTGTAGGCGCCGGTGATGTTGTCGCCGTCGATCGCGTATGCCGTTGTGTCAGACCCTCCCGGGAAATCAAGTCTCGTCCACGTAGTCCCGTCATAGACACATCCATACCAATTGAATGCATCCGCGTAGCTACCGACAATCTTCCCACCCGAAATGTCCGAGGGATTGGTGCGTCTAGCCCCCGGATAATCGATTGTTACCCAATTTGCTCTCGCCGCTCGCATCTCACCGCCGAGCAGCCTGATATCTAATATTATTTAGTGTACCAAGTGCTATGGGGCAGTGTCAAGGAAAAAGGCTCCCATGCAACGAATTTGGTGCGTTCGCGGATTCAGGAGCTATAAGTGCTCTGGATTTAACGCTTTATGGGCAACAGCATACACAAATATCTTCTGGGGCGCTGACCGCCTATAGCACCATGCTGTTGCCGGGAATGCGCTAAATCCTTCTTGAATCAGCGCTGAATCCTTGTTGTCCTGCGGCGGATAGGGTACAATTTGCAGGTGGCTCTTGGTCGTAAAACAAACAGGAATCCAAATATATCAGAAACAGTGTTAATCCCTACGGGACCGTGGGTCTGTACTACAACCTGTCAACTTCTTGTTTTTTGTGCACGTTTTTTATGGGTGCCGTAACTAACCTACTGAGGTTGCGGCAGTTATAATGATTTTGCTTTGCCGATACTTGCCAATGAGTTTGCCGCTTTCGGCCTCCGGCATGGCGCGGCCACAGGCCCTGGAAGAATATGCCGGTGGCCTTAAAGCGATAAACTCCAAGCG
>DATEBC010000369.1:0-3940 GCA_035288065.1 Sedimentisphaerales bacterium
CTTTACATGCCCGGCGCTGCAACTGGTCAGTACTTGGGCGACTTGTACAAGTGGTACGGCACGCTGATTTACGACGGCGAGGTCTATGACCATATCCGCTACCGGTCGCGCGGGGGCGTCTGGCGGTACTCGATGGGCAAGAATATGTGGAAGCTCGACTTCAACCGGGGGCAGAGCTTTCAGGCGCGGGACGACTACGGCAGGCAGTACGACACGAAGTGGGACAAGATGAACTTCTCGGCGTGCATCCAGCAGGGCGACTACCTGCATCGCGGCGAGCACGGGATGTTCGAGGCTGCCAGCTTCCTGCTCTTCAATCTGATGGGGGTTGAGGCGTCAAAAACCAACTGGGCGCACTTCCGCGTGATAGACGCCGCCGCCGAAGCCGGCTCGTCGCAGTACGAGGGCGACTTCTGGGGACTCTATATGACCATCGAGCAGATGGACGGTCGATTCTTAGATGAGCACCTGCTGCCGGACGGCAACCTTTACAAGATCGACGGTCACGAGGCAGGGTCGAACAACCAGGGCCCGACCGCAGTTACCGACTACTCCGATTTCGACGAGTTTAAGGACGCGGGTTATTACGGTAGCTCCAATCCGAGCGAGCAGTGGTGGCGCGACAACGTGGACCTCGATTGCTATTACGGGTACCGGTGTGTCGTCGAGGGCGTCCACCACGGCGATATCGGGTACGGCAAGAACTGGTTCTTCTACCTGAATCCGGAGACGAGCATCTGGTCTATGCTTCCCTGGGACGTTGATTTGACCTGGGCGAATAATATGTACGGCAACGGTGAAGATGTGTTCAAAAACGAGGGGGCGATCTTTTCGCGTTCGGCGCTTCTTTTGGAGTACCGCAATCGGCAGCGGGAGTTTCACGACCTGCTTTACAACAGCGGGCAAATGAATCCTCTGCTGGAAGAGCTGGCCGGGTTTATCGACGATCCGGCGGGCGGGCCTTCGATGGTCGATGCGGACCGGGCGATGTGGGACTACAATCCTATCATGACGTCGGGCAACGTTAATCCGTCGAAGGCGGGGGCGGGCCGATTCTATCAGCAGGCTGCGACGAAGGATTTCCCCGGAATGGTCCAGATTATGAAGAACTATGTAACCGGGTACAGGGCGTTCAATACGTATTCCGAGGATACGTCCGTTCCCTATACTCCGACTATTTCATATAATGGAGAGCCCGGGTACCCGATCAATACTCTGCAGTTCAGGACGTCGTCTTTTTCCGACCCGCAGGGCAGCGGGACTTTTGCGGCGATGAAATGGCGCATTGCCGAGGTTACCGACGAAGGCAGTCCGAGTTATGATCCCGGCGATCGGATGAAGTATGAGATCGAAAGCGTTTGGGAGAGCGAGGAGATGACCGTATTCCGAGCCGACATACTTATTCCCGCGGCGGCGGTTAAGGAGGGGCACGCTTATCGTGTTCGCTGCAGGATGAAAGATACGAGCGGGCGGTGGAGCCACTGGTCGAGCGCGATTCAGTTTGTCGCCGGCGAGGCTGTTTCGCAGGGGGTTCTCGAAGGGCTGCGCATAACGGAGATGATGTATAATCCCGCCCAGGCCGATACGTCGAAAGGCGAGCTGAATCTGAATAATGACGAGTTCGAGTTTATCGAATTGAAGAATGTCGGCGACGAGGTTCTGGACTTGAGCTACGTATCTTTTATTGAGGGCATTACGTTTGATTTCAACGAAAGCGATGTGACAAGCCTTGCTCCGGGCGCATTTGTGCTGGTGGTGCGGAACAAGGCGGCCTTTGAGTCGCGCTATGGCACGGGTCTATCGGGTATTATCGCAGGCCAATACATTGACACTGATTCGCAACTATCCAACAGCATGGAGACAGTTCACTTGTTTGATATCTGGAACGGGACAGTCGTGAGCTTTTCGTACAGTGACGGTCGGGGGTGGCCTTTGCCGGCGGACGGCAGCGGGCACTCGCAGGTTCCTTTGAGTTCTGCGATTGCCGGTGAGCCTCAAGGCTCTCTTAATCACGGCGGAAACTGGCGGCACAGCGCCTATATCGGCGGCTCGCCGGGCCAGGACGACCCGGAGATTCCCGCCTCAGTAGTGCTCAATGAAATAATGGCCCATACCGACTACGCCAATCCGGCACATCCCGAACACGATTCGGACGACTGGATAGAGATCTACAATAAGGGCGCAAGCGCCGTCGGTCTAAGTGGCTGGTATCTTAGCGACAATAAGGAAGAGCCGGCTAAATGGGCGATTCCTTCGATGACTATCAGCAGCAACGAGAGGGTCAGCTTTAACGAGGTTGATGACTTCCATAATCCCATAACGACGGGGTTCGGCCTGGATAAGGCCGGCGAGGAGGCGCTGCTGAGCTATCTGCCGGGCAATTCCGAGGACCGCGTGGTTGATTACGTCAGGTTCCAGGGCGAGGAGAATCTCGTATCTCTCGGTCGTTATCCCGACGGCGGGGCGTATTGGCTCCACCAGTCGCCGTCGCGTGATCTGCCGAATAACAGCGGAGTTCTCGATATTGTCATCGATGAAGTGATGTATCATCCTGTTGACGCGAATGAAGAATACGTTGAGCTGTATAATCCGACGAGCGGGCGCATATATCTTGAGAACGGCGCCGGTTCGTGGCGGCTGGATGACGAAGATACCCAGGGTTATGTGTTCGACGCGGGGATATATATCGATCCTGACTGCAGACTGGTGGTCGTTGGGTTTGATCCACTAGCCGAGCCAAGTCGGCTGGAAGATTTTCTTTCCGCCTACGAGGTCTCTCGTTCGACGCCTAATCTTCAGGTTGTAGGTCCGTTCCCCGGGAATTTTTCCAACAGCGGCGAGCGTGTTGCCGTGAAGCGTCCTCAGGCGCCGGATGATCCGGGCGAGGCGGTTTCGTGGGTGGTGGTCGATGAAGTGATCTACGGGGATATGGCGCCGTGGCCTGTGGAGCCGGACGGGACCGGCAATGCTCTGCAGCGCATTTACGCCGACGAAGAACACAGCAGCAACGACCCGGCGAACTGGCGGTCCGACGATCCGACCCCAGGCCGGTAGTTGTCAACAAGTATGCACCGTATTGCAGATCTGAAGAAAGGTATGAAGAAAATGCAGCGGATGCGCAGCTTCCTGTGGAGTTTGTTCTTTGTACTAATGACTGTCGGCGGTCTGCGGGCGGCTTGTCCGGTTGGCGACATATATCAAGACTGCGAGGTGAACTGGCGGGATTTGAAGTTCCTTGCCGAGCATTGGCTCGAATCGGCGGGCAGTCCTGCGGATGTCGTCGGCGGCGACGGCGTCAATCTGGCCGATTATGCGACGGTGATTGATCACTGGCTCGAAGAGGGGACCGGGACGGGTTCGCTGGAGGTGACTATCCTGCCGCAGGAGGCTGTCGATGCGGGGGCACGCTGGCTTGTTGACGGCGGGGCGTGGCAGAGCAGCGGCAATACGCTGACCCTTTCAGTGGGTTTTCACAATCTCGAATTCAAGATGATTGACGCGTGGGTCGAGCCTGTTGCTGAGACGGTCCAGATTCTTGAAGGCGAAACGACTTTTGTCACGGGGACATACGTTCTGCAGACCGGTTCGATACGTGTTACCATCTCTCCTGGCAGCGCGATCGATCTGGGGGCGAAATGGCGGGCCGCAGGGGGGACGTGGAGAGAGAGCGACTACACCGAGCCGAATCTGCCGTCGGGTTGGCACACTATTGAGTTTAGTCTTATCGACGGGTGGGCCGAGCCGGCGGATATGAACGTAGAGGTTATCACCGGCTTAATATCGGCTGTCGAGGTATCGTATAAACACCCAATAGTAATAAATGAGTTCCTTGCGTCCAACAGCAATGGTGCGACGGACCCGCAGGGCGAAGACGACGACTGGATAGAGCTGTATAACCGCGGCGAGGATGCTGTCGATGTCGGCGGGATGTACATGACGG
>DATEBC010000370.1:0-3036 GCA_035288065.1 Sedimentisphaerales bacterium
GGCTTCCAGGGAATAGATGAGGAAGAGAACATAACAACGTTGGGCAGAGGCGGATCGGATACCACCGCCGTTGCGCTGGCCGCGGCGCTCGGAGCAGAGCAATGCGAAATCTATACCGACGTTGACGGTATTTACACGACGGACCCGAGAATATTCAAGGCTGCGGTGAAGATGGACCGCATAAGCTACGAGGAGATGATGGAGATGGCCAGCCTCGGAGCGGGGGTCATGCATAATCGCGCTGTCGGGCTGGGAATGCGATATAACGTCAAGATTCACGTGAGAAACAGCGGCAACGAGAACGAGGGGACATTGATTACTGCTGAGGAGTCAGAAATGGAAGGTGTTTTGGTATCAGGGGCGACGGTTCAAAAGGATATGGCAAAAATAGGTCTGCTGAAGGTGGATAATGTTCCCGGCAACGCCGCGAAGGTTTTCGCGCATCTTGCCAGGGCCAAGGTCGTTGTCCACGACATCATCCAGACTGAAATCAGCGACGAAAAAGCCAATCTGTCATTCATGATTGCTGTTTCCGATCTTGACGCGGCCAAGACCGCCGTTGATGAGATCAAGCATGAAATCAACTGCGAAGAGGTCTTCGTTCGAGACGACATTGCGGAAGTCTCGGTAATAGGCATCGGGATGCGCACCCACTACGGAGTGGCGGAAAAAATGTTCGGCGCGCTGGCCGATGCGAAGGTCAATATCGACTCGATTACGACCAGCGAGATACGCATCAGTTGCGCCGTTGGCAGAAAGCAGGCCGAAAAAGCTCTCAAGGCCGTTTGTCTTGCTTTTGAGCTGGATAAGCAGGCCAAGCTGCGGTCGAAACAGTCAAAACAGTAGGCCATTGACCAGGACCGGAAAAAGTCCGTATGCGATGAGCAGGCGCTGGCGGGCGGCGATAGCGGCGGCGTGCATGGCCTCGGCGCTGTTTCTTGTTTGGCTCGACCACAATTCACCCCAGCGACCGAATCCGCATCAAGACCAATCCACAGCGCAGGCACGGGCCAGAGACATTGAAAAATACCACGGCAAGACTTTTGTCGTCTCGAACGTGGTGGACGGCGACACAATCGACATTGATGTTCCCGATGGCGAATACGAGCATACGCGGATAAGGCTATGGGGGGTCGATACGCCTGAGAGCAAGAGTCCGAAAGTCGGGGTGATGTATTTCGGCCCTGAAGCCGCCGAATATACGAGAAAGCTCCTTCTGGGCCGAGATGTTCGGATTTTTCTCGATGCGGACAATCGCACAAGGTGCTATTACGGCAGAGTCCTTGCGTACGTTCAATTGCCGGATAAGCGGTTCTTGAATGAGCTGCTGCTTGCTGAGGGATACGCTTATGCCGACGTGCGGTTTCGGCACAGCTATTACAACAAATACAAGCAATTGGAGTCGGCTGCACGCGGACAGCGAAGAGGATTGTGGGCCGATGTGACGCGTGACCAGTTGCCCAAGTGGCTGCAGGAGAAGAAACCGACCTTGCTGCTCGACAAATAGGATGCGATAATATCTGCCGATATGGCTGAATTTTGAAAGTGATTGTCTCTGGAGATTTGATAGGATGCCCAAGACCAAGATTATCGCGACGCTGGGTCCGGCCAGCGGGGATTATAGCGTTCTGCGGAAGATGTTCGCAGCGGGGCTGGACGTTGTTCGGCTGAACTTCTCGCACGGCAGCCACGATCAGCATCTGGATTTGATTAAGCTGGTGCGGCTGTTGAACAAGAATTATCGACGGCGGATTCGGATAATGCAGGACCTGGAGGGCTTTCGCATCAGGATCGGTCGTCTGAGCGGCAAGAGCAGAGTGCTGAAGAATCGGACGATTGTGTGGCTGACGAATGAGGCCGGCGCCGAGGGGCCAAAGACAATACCATTCGACTATCAGGGCGATCTGACGAGGATTATGCCGAAGCAGCCTATTTATATCGACGATGGAAATCTGATCCTGCGAGTCAAGCAGAGCAGTGCAAACAGTATCAAGGCCGAAGTCGTCGAAGGCGGCGTTCTCAAGGAGAGAAAGGGTCTGAATATTCCGGGCGTTCAACTCGAGTTTGACAGGATTACGGAAAAGGATAAAAGGGACATCGAGTTCGGGATTAAGCAGGGAGTCGATTACATTGCGCTGTCGTTTGTTCGGGACGCCGGCGACGTCCGCGAGGCGGCTGAGCTGGTCAAGCCGAGGAGGTTGGGCTGTAAGATAGTGGCGAAGGTAGAGAGCAGAGAGGCTATCGCTAATATCGACGGCATCATCGAGGCCGCCGACGGGATTATGATTGCGCGGGGGGATATGGGCGTAGCCGTGCCTATCCATGAGGTTCCCATTATTCAAAAGCGAATCATAAAAAAGTGCAACGCGGCAAAGAAGTTTGTAATAACGGCGACGCAAATGCTGGAGCACATGACCGAGCACAGCCGGCCTACGCGGGCGGAGGTTACCGACGTGGCCAATGCGATTATAGACGGGACCGATTTCGTGATGCTCTCCGCTGAAACAGCCGTCGGCAAGTTCCCCTGCGAATCGGTCCTGATGATGAACGAGATTATCAAGTTTACCGAAAAGGCCATGCCCGGCTTGTGATTCTCTCACCGCAGAGAACGCGGAGAACGCAGAGTAATAATCATATTTTGCTGCTTCTACCATTGGGTCTGTATCTCGCATTTCGTATGTCGGATTTCGGATGTCGTATCGCCCCGCAAAGGGCTTCGGCAGCGCATTGCGTTGGTGGAATTGGCTTTGTTTGGCTTTGTTTTTTCGGGTGAGGGGGAGCGGAATATTGCTGTAACTCTGTGTGGCATAAGAGGTTGCGGTAGTTTTGCCGTTTGGAGAATTGGGTTTGTTTTGCATAATTGAGGCATAGCCACTAAGACACCAAGAAAAGGACAAACCACCTATGAAGAGATCGAAGTCAAGTAATAAAATTTCCTTTGCCTCAAAATATTTGATTCGAGGGCATCCTAACTTGCGATGTCAGGTCAACCATGCCGGAGACGAATTTTTCCTGAACCGCCTTTTCCCGTTCGGT
>DATEBC010000371.1:0-3739 GCA_035288065.1 Sedimentisphaerales bacterium
GTCTGGACGGACGAGCGAGACGATTCAGGAGATATCTACGGCGCGGACCTCTCCGATCTGGGTAATATCCGCCAAGCAGCGATCGCCAAGGGCGCCGGCAGCCAGCTACAGGCGGACATTGACGGGTGCGTGGTTGTCTATGTCCATGGCAGCACTTACGGCGGCGAAATAAAGGCGATCTGTCTTACAAAACAGTACGGCCCATTGGATATCGAGCTGCTCTATTATCCCTACGGCGTAGGCCCGGCGATAAACGACGGGATACTTGTCTGGTCCGCCCGGGGCGGAAGCGCCTACGGATATGCCCAGGCGGAGTCTCTTGATGTTGGGTACTCCATTTCCGACGGGCCGGTCGAGAATCAGACGGCCTCAATGCGATATGACTACATTCAGCACGCCGTCAGAGGCGCCGCCGACGGCGACCGCATTGTGGCCGAGGAAGGGATATACAGCGAGAGCGTTGACCTGATGGGCAAGAGCCTGACGATCAGCTCAGCCAATCCGGGCGACCCGGCGGTTGTGGCCGCCACTATTATCAAGGGCGCCGGATCGGCGGTGACCTTTGCCGATGAGGAAGACGCAAACTGTGTCCTTGCCGGCCTTACGATTCAAGGCAGCAGCAGGGGCGTGTACTGCTACGGCGCTTCTCCGATAATTGCGAACTGCATCATCACGGACTGCACGGGCCCCGGAATCGAATTGTTCAAGGCCAGCAAGCCTAAGATCGCCAACTGCAATATAACGGACAATACCGGCTGCGGTGTCGAAATGTGGCTGTTCATAGGCAACAGGGTGAGGTTGTATAATGCCCCGGTGATTGCCGACTGCATTATCGCCCGCAACGGCCGGTATGGCCTTCTCGGAGACGACCCGAAAATCACCAATTGCACTATCGTTGATAACTCCGCAGGCGGCGTCAACAGCCGCGTGCCGACGCTGGCCAATTCAATCGTCTATTACAACGGCCTGGGCGCCGCCCAAATAGTCAGCGACAGCGCGACGGTGACCTACAGCGATATCGAATCCGCCTTGGCGGACTGGCCCGGCGCCGGCAATATGGATTACGAACCGGCGTTTGTGGATTGGGAAGACGGCAACTATCATTTGCTGGGCGATTCGCCGTGCATCAATGCCGGCAATCCCGGCTTTCAGGCCGAGCCCAACGAAACCGACATCGACGGCGAAGCGCGGGTGATGATGGGCGTCGTCGATATGGGGGCCGATGAATTCAATCCGTTTGAAGTCGAGTTTGTGGTGGTCGGCAGGGAGCGGGTGGGCAGGACTCTCTTCGAGTATGAATGTAGAGCGATTCTGACGAATATATCCAGCTTCGCCGTCTATGACATCCAACTAACGTTAGCGGCGGCGGCGGACAATGTGACAATGGTCCAGCCGAACGTAACCTTCGGCGATGTCGAACTCGGCGAGGAAGATTCGGCTATGAGTATTGAGACATTCACTATTGAAGTTGACCGCTCCGAGGCAATCGATTCGGCCAGGATAATCTGGCATTCGACTTGCCGGATAGTTGACGCCGGCCAACCGGCAGGACCAATGGCTTGGGGCTTCGCTTCAGTGCAATTCGCCGGTTCCCCGGCCGACCTGGTCGTCGATGGACGAATTGATTATGCGGATATGGCGAGACTGGCTGAGTGGTGGCTTTGGGTCGGCCCGGCAAAAGGCGTTCCGGCAGACATCGCGGCAGACGGCGTTGTTGACTTCGCCGACTTCGCACAACTCGCCAAAGAGTGGAATAAATAGGCCGGTCAGCAGCGCTCCCAGATTGCGCCGGGCCTCTACGTTCTGCGGCGCAGCCTTGACCGCCTGTTGCGCACAAAACAGAGCCTGCTGCATGTCGCCTGGTCCGCCGCCAGCGGACAGGACCTCGGACATGATAAGCCAGGGTATGCCCGATTTGGCATAGACCTGCGATATGCTCCGCGACAAGCCTACTGCATCGGGTGAGCGTTCATCGAGTATTAAGCGTCTGCCCGCGCCCAAGAGCTTATCTTCAGCCTGCGCCCTGGCATAAAGCAGCGAGGGATTGTCCGGCAGGATACTCAACCCCTCCATAATCGCCTTGAGCCTATCTAAGAAATACCAGCTCAATACATCCATGCTGTTGTTGATGTCTATTTCCGAGAGGCTCTTGAGCACGCCGGCTTTGAGCAGCTCCTTTTCAATGTGTTTTGGCGAATAGGACTGCTCCTGTCTGGATCCCACCACAATGTAATAAGCCGCAGGATTGGGAACCATTCGCCCGATTGAGACATATTCAATCTCCACTTCTCTTTTGCCTATATCACGGCTGGTTCACTTGATGTATTGACATACTGAACCACCGCGGCGATTTGACTCGAAAAACGCCGATAGTTTCCCATAACTTTTTTACAGTAGCCCAAAGCCCCGCATTCGTCAAAGTAAAATCCGGCCCGCCGTGCCGCCGACGCCACGTCGCGGCAGGTCTCTGGTCGCCGGAAATTAGGTTTGACTCGGCCGCACCGCGCCCGTATATTGCGTCATTTAGAAACTATCTCAAGACTGTTACCCTGAGCGAAACGAAGGGTCTGGCACGCGAAAACAGAAGAATCTTCGCTGCGTTCAGAATGACGTTGTGCCTTTTGAGATAGTCGTTTAGTATTTAATCCCGGCGGCGCCGATACCGGAGACAAAAAATGGACAAGACCAAGATTATCGCTGAGGGTATAACCTTCGACGACGTGCTGCTTATCCCGGCCAAGAGCGAGCTGGTGCCCAGCCAGGCGCAAACGCGTACGCGGCTGACCAACAATATCGAGATCAATATCCCCATAGTCTCGGCCGCTATGGACACGGTGACTGAGGCTGCCCTGGCAATTGCGCTCGCCCAGGAAGGGGGCGTCGGGATAATTCATAAGAACCTATCGATCGAGGCCCAAAGAATAGAGGTTGCCAAGGTCAAGCGCTCCGAGCACGGCGTCATACTCGACCCGGTTACGCTCTCGCCCGGCGAGCCGGTCCGCCGGGCCCAGGAATTGATGAACGAGCAGAACGTATCCGGCATCCCAATCGTCCAGGGCAAGAAGCTCGTCGGCATCCTCACTCGCAGAGACCTCAAGTTCCTTAAGGACTACGACGTCGCAATAAGCTCGGTGATGACAAAGGCCAATCTCGTTACCGGCCCGGCCGGGACAACCCTCGAACAGGCAAAGGAGAAGCTCCAGCAGTACAAGGTCGAGAAGCTTCTTCTTGTCAACAAGAAGGGCGAATTGGCCGGCCTGATTACTATGCGGGATATAGATCGGGTCCAGCAGTATCCTCTTGCCGCACGAGACAAAAGGGGCAGCCTGCGCGTCGGCGCCGCGGTCAGCGTGCACGACTACAAGCGGATCGAGGCCCTGATTGCCGCCGACGTCGATTTAATCGTGGTCGATACGGCTCACGGCCACTCGCAGAACGTCATCGACACCGTTAAGAAAATCAAGGCCGAATACGACATCGACGTGATAGCAGGCAATATCGCCACCGCCCAGGCCGCCGAGGACCTCATAGAAGCCGGCGCAAACGCCGTGAAGGTCGGCATCGGGCCTGGCGCTATCTGCACTACGAGGATTATCTCAGGCGTCGGCGTGCCGCAGGTATCGGCGATAATCAACGTCGCCAATGCCGCCGCCAGGCACGGTATTCCCGTCATCGCCGACGGCGGCATAAGGCAGTCGGGCGATATCACCAAGGCAATCGCCGCAGGCGCATCGACCGT
>DATEBC010000372.1:0-3779 GCA_035288065.1 Sedimentisphaerales bacterium
CCCCGTTAAAGGCCGCGTAACCGGGGATGGGTCATGCCTTGGCTGAATCAAGATCGTTCGTTATAAGGCAATTGGGGAAGAAATATCTCAGGCTCGGATACCGAAGAATCAAATTTCCACCACAACCGGAGGACACGACCTTACGATACAGCCTCTATCTATTTTCAGTACTTCACCTGGTTACAATTCCCCACTTATAATATTATTGGTCAAAGCTAGTAAATATTCAAATTGTACAGCTTGTGGAAAGGCTAGTTTCGAGAAGTGGGGCCTCAGTCTGTTATTTTTTGCTATTCCGTCAAAAGTACGGAGCTTCAGAGTGCCGAATGAATTCCACAAGAGATAACATCATAAAGCATTCCATAATACTGCTACTATTCATCGGAACCTGTATTATATTCTTTCCGGGTTCTTACAGTGTCGACTCATGGTCTATATACCGGCAGGTACAAAGCGGCAATTATGGCGACTGGTACTCGCCAATGATAGCAGTTACCTGGAGGTGGTTGATATCAATAACCGGGAAATTCAGCATTGTATTTATACTGCAGATGTTTGTGTACTGGCTGGCGGCATCTGTATTACTAATCGGGCTCAACAAAAGCTGGTGTGTATTTTTTACAGGACTGGCGTGCGCGTATTTTTTCATTTTCATACCACAGTATGTGATGAAAGATACGCATACTGCTCTCACCTGGATGTTGGCTATAGTGCTGATGCTGAACCAGTATGAGCTGGATAATAAAGTAGCAAGGTTTTCAGGTATATTAATTATTCTGGTTATGCTTGTGTACGGGTTTTATGTCAGGATAAACGCTGTGGCCGGATTTATACCATTATTGTATTTATTTACTGAACAGTATCTGACAGCTGAATCGGGTTGGGGAAAGAAAATACTTGTGCTTGCTTTGTCCCTGGCATTATTAATTGGTGGCTACCTGTTTGTTACTTATAATTTGCTGGATACAAAAAGAGAATATCCTGAATATAAACTTAGGCTGCTGGATGTAGTAGGTATATCAAAACTTTCAGGCAAAAATTATATTCCGGACTGTGTGAGAAGCTATGAACATTATGATGAACATAAGCTGTTGAAGTTATATAGTCCCGCCTCTATTGATGATATTTATTGGCCACGGGATGGCTCTGTGCCAGTAATTCCTAACTCCCCGGATAGTCAACTGAATGGCTGTGTAGCTAAAGCATGGAACAAAGCGGTCATGGAGAACCCTGTATTGTACGTAAAAAACCGCTATCATGGATTTTTGTATTACCTGAGAGTAAAAGAACGCTTCAAACCGGATGAATATTGGAATGTGGCTATATGGATGGAGCCCAAAAATCCGATTGGGTTAAAACGGGATGAATGGAGACAGCCCGGTAAGTGGGCGCCCCCATATTCACGGTTCACAAAAACTCCTTTTTACTCGCCATGGCTTTGGCTGGTTATTGGAACAGTGTTTTTCCTGATCTATATCATATTGTATATGCGCAGGAAGGCGTACCAGTATAAAATTATGGCGTTTATGCAGTTGTCTGCAATGCTTTATTTATTAAGTCAGTTCCCTGTTTATCAGCATGATAAGGATTTCAGGTATAACTATTGGAATGTATTGGCTGCAGGTACAGGCTTAGTATATTTGAATGATAGGAAGTACCTTTTGAGCGAGCGGAACAGAAGACCCCCAAATTGCCCCAACAGACCCTAGCTCCGGTTAGTTAGATTTTCAGATGGCTTGACAGGCCTCAGGTCGGTTACGGTTCTACTCTAGAACCGTCCTCTTGACGGGGAAGCTTACGACCTGGGCCACTGCGACATTTCGGTTGAATTATCGTCAGTTACTCTACGCGACCTGTCGGTGGATAGTTTTGTCGAGCCCGACCTGTTATCACCGAAATTAGGTAGGTCGGTATGGGGCAACGTTGTCATTTCGTGCCTTGGGTTTTTCGTTTGCCTGTGTAAATCCCATCTTGGTGCGGCGCTTTCGACTTTGCGCTACGCATTCGACACGCACTATCCATGGCAGGAGGTATTGAGATGGAGGTTCTTGGAATCATTGGTGCGCGGGCCGGTTCGAAAGGTCTTCCCGGAAAGAACGTTCGGCCGCTGCTCGGCCGGCCTCTGCTCTCGTATGCGATCGAGACGGCGAAGCGATGCCGGTGGGTGCGTCGGGTGATCCTGTCGACCGACTCCGAGGAGTACGCCGCCATCGGGCGGCAATACGGCGCGGCTACTCCGTTTCTCAGGCCAGCGCAGTACGCTTCGGACACGGCAATCGAGCTCGGCTACATCCGTCACGCGCTCGAATGGCTGGAAGAGAACGAGGGCTATCGGCCCGATCTGGTTGTGCGGCTCTGTCCAACGACGCCGCTCATCCGCTCCGAAGACGTGGATCGTTGCATCGAGATTCTGATGGGCGATGCTTCCGCCGAATCGGCCATTATCATGACGCCCGCCCGCGAGCACCCGCGAAAGACCGTGAAGGTCGCCCCGGACGGGGTCCATGTGGTGTCGTACGTCACAGAACGCGGTAGTGATGTCGCGCCAAGCAATCGTCAGTCATACGCAGCGGCGTACAATCGCGAGAGCCTGCCGGTCGTGAGCCGTCGGGATACGATCCTGCAGCGCGGCTCGCAGACGGGGGAGATCGTTCGCTACCACATCGTGGCGCAGGAGACCGCGCTGGACATCGATACCGACTTCGATTTTCGGATTGTCGAGACACTTCTGGCCCAACAGAATCCTCATCGGGAACTTGGGAGAGAGACATCGGCGCACGTCGCTGGTGGCAAGTGATGAAAAGCACTGGCTTGCACGATTGGTGGTCGATCACAGCCATGCGCAGGGTCTCGGGATGACCCCGGGGCCGCAGGTTCGCTTCAGCGCGAGCGGAGTGCTGGGTCGAATGCCTGCGCTTGGCGCGGTCCCGGGAGTTACGGTGTTTATGAAGGAGTTCCGTGTAATCCTCAAGGCCGATCGCCACAGCGGGTATCAACCCTGGCTTTGCTGGCCGGAGCCGGATTAATGGAAATCGCCCTGCTTAGAGCCCTGCGGATTGTGATCCGCGCGGACTCGGACCCTGCTCGTCAGGCGCTCTTTGCAAACCTCACGCAGGCGAACGCCTTGGCAAGGTTCGTGTGTTGGCTTCACAAGCGCCTCGGAAAAACCTGGGCTTCGTCGATTCTGGTTTCGTGCTATGGGCTTAAATCCTTCCTTGCCATCGCCGCTCCTCCGCGTGGAGTCGCGCGAATATTGGCTGTCGCAGTGCACGCCAATGCCCGACGACAGGTGGAGCGCTTCGGGCGTTGGCTGGGAGCAAACGACATTGCGCGGGTGCGGATCGGCGTGAAGGCGCTCCTCGGGTCATCGAGCCTCGTGCGGCTTCTCTCTCTCTTTCTGTGGGGGCGGGGATGTATCAGAGGACTTCGTCTCGTCCATGCAATCAATATGCGACACGATTTTCTTGTCTCGTGTCGCGTCGCGAGCGTCCTCGCCGCCTATGCTCGCGGCAGGTCAATCCTGGGCCGCCTTCGGCCGCGCGCTATCGTCGTGTCGAGCGACACCAATCCCGAGGAGATCGGTTTCGCCTCCGCAGCACGCCTGTTCGGAATCCCGACCGTGTTTGTTTCGCATACCTACCCCAACCCGTTCTCGCCGCCCCTCGATTTCAGCTTGTCGATCCTCGAGGGAGATGCGGCGGTCGATGCGCGTCGGCGGTTGGGACCGGTCAAGGGACAAATCTTCCTCGCGGGCGTCGAAGGGGAGTCTGCCCCGCTCG
>DATEBC010000373.1:0-5145 GCA_035288065.1 Sedimentisphaerales bacterium
GCTCTTCACCGACGACGCCGGCGAGCCGATCTACTACGTCATCCGCTTGAAGCCTTCCGGATTTGTGATTGTCTCGGCCGACGACCAGGTCGAACCCATCATCGCTTTTGCCGAACATGGCGACTATGACCCGTCACCGGAGAATCCGTTAGGGGCGCTAACAACAAGCGACTTGAACGGGCGAATGGAGGCGGTACGGACCGGTGAGCATCTGCGAACAGAACCTAAGCGAGAACGTGCGCTGCGGGCCAAGAAAAAGTGGGACCGATTCATACGGCTAAACGCCGCGTCCGACGAAGGGTTCACCTTGGCGGACCCGGCCGACGCAGTCAGTGGGCTTAGCGCCGCGGCGATCTCCGATATGCGAGTCGCCCCACTCCTCGGCAGCAAATGGGGCCAGAATGGCGTCTGCAACGAGATCTGCTTCGATTATTACACACCGGGCAACTATCTCGCCGGATGTGTGGCGGTAACAATGGCACAAGTGATGCGATACCACCAGCACCCCACAGCAGGTATAGGGATAGAAGGGTTCTGGATAAAGAAGGACAACAGTGATTGGTATGGGGCCTACACCAGAGGCGGCGACGGAAGAGGCGGCCCGTACCATTGGGATGATATGGTGCTTGTCCCGACATGCTCGATAACCATCGACCAACGAAAGGCTATCGGGGCCCTCTGCTACGATGCCGCGATTTCCGTCAATACGGTGTTTCAGTCTGACTCATCCCAGGCCGATACCCTCAGAGCAAAGGATGCGCTTGTCGAGACCTTTATGTACGCCCGAGCGGTAACCGGATACAGCGGCGGCAACAATATAGGCGCCGGCTTGATAGGAATGATAAATCCCAACCTCGACGCCAAAGACCCTGTCATCATCGGCATCCAGGGAACAGGCGCACATGCAGTTGTATGCGACGGATACGGGTACAACTCATCGACTCTCTACCACCATCTTAATATGGGCTGGAGGGGGCTGTATGACGCCTGGTATAACCTGCCCAATATTGATTCGACTCCGTCTTACACCTCGATCTACAAGTGTATTTATAATATCCGCCCTTACAACGGCGGAGGCGAAATTGTCAGTGGCCGAATATACAGCCCCAGCGGCGAACCTATGGCAAATCCCACCGTTTATGCCAAGCCGGCCGCAGGAGGCCTTAACGTTGACGCAGAGTCCGACGAGAATGGCATATACGCCTTCGACAACCTTGCCGCGGCTGCGACTTACACCATATACGTCTCAGCAGAGGGATATACTTTCCTGCCTAAGAATATCACCACCGGGACATCACGCGATGATTCTGCCGTTTCAGGGAATGTTTGGGGAGTTGATTTCTATGGTCAATATGCATCGGATGCGCTCATAGGCAGGTGGAAACTTGACGAGACCACCGGCCAGACAGCCGAGGATTCCGCAGGCGTCAACGATGGGACCGTTTATGGCGGAGCAACGTGGCAAGCATCGGGCGGGATGTTCGACGGAGCTCTTCTATTCGATGGCGCCGATTACGTTGATATCCCCAACGAATGGAATTTCGATATGGATGAGCAAATCACGGTTGCGAGCTGGGTCAAGATCGATACGGTAAACAAGGACTGGCAGACCGTCATCGCAAAAGGCAACTCGGCCTGGCGCCTTTCTACACTCAGAAGCGAGAGAAAGTTTCATTTCGCTGTTACAGGCCCGCCTTATTACACCGCTGTCAATGGCAGCGTCAACGTGCCCGCGGGCGAATGGCATCACGTCTGCGGGACCTATGATGGGACGTATATCCGCCTATACATAGACGGCGGCGAGGACACCGGCAGCCCGGCGGCTTACACCGGCGGCATAACAACGAACAAATTCGACGTATATATAGGCGAAAATGCCGAGACAACCGGACGATACTGGAGAGGATCAATCGACGATGTACGGATATACAATTATGCACTCAGAGCCGGCGAAGTCGCCAACCTGATGTGCCCTGAACCCATTGCCGCCGATCTAAACCATGATTGCGTCGCTGATATGGCCGATTACGCCACACTGACCCAGGCATACCTGAGCCGACCCGGCGATCCGCGATGGAACCCCGACTGCGACATCAGTTCCCCAGCCGACAACATCGTCGATATGCGAGACTTGAATGTGCTTCTCCGAGACTGGCTGGCCGGTGATTAACCGCGTCCATACGACAGCCCTGTATGCACATTTGCCTAACAGCATCCCCCGCTTCTCGAGTGCCGCCGTTCCCTCAGACCCTTGCTCAGTCTTGCCTTGGCCGAAGGAATCGGTTATCCTGTGGGCGTGTCTTCTGATTCAATGCATTTGGTGTGATAATCGCGCGATTGTGATATACGATGATAGAGCTAACGGTAAGTATTCCAGCCCGTGACCCTAAGAACTATGGGATCACCATCGGAGCGGAGATTCTCCCCTCCATCTGGCCTCGCATAGAGGCGGATTTCCCCGGATGCAGCAAGTTCGTTGTAACGGACGAGAACGTGTTTGCTGCAGGCCATCTCAAACGGCTTCTGGGCGGACGCCAAGTGCCCACTTTTGTCATTGCTCCAGCCGGCGAGACCTCCAAGAATATGGATACCGTGGTCTCGATAATCGAGGCGATGGAGAAGGCCTATTTGGGTAGAGATACTGTGGTTATCGGCATAGGCGGTGGAACGGTGGGCGATGTTGCCGGATTCGCGGCTTCCATGTTCAAGAGGGGCGTCCCTGTTGTTCATATACCCACCACGACCGTCGCACAGGCGGATTCGGCCATTGGCGGCAAGACCGGCGTCGATTCGACTATGAGCAAAAACGCATTCGGGACGTTCTGGCACCCCGCTGCCGTTTATATCGACGTTGCCACACTCGAAACGCTCGACGACAGGCAATACCGGGCAGGACTCGTCGAGTCCGTAAAACACGCCGTTATCGCCGATAGCGAGTATTTCGCCTTCATCGAGAAGAACATACAGGCAATTCTCCTGCGAGATCGCGCCATACTTCAAAAAATCGCCGATTTCAACTGCCGAATCAAAGGCAAGGTCGTCGAAACCGACCCTAACGAGCAGAATATGCGACGAATTCTCAATTATGGCCATACTATCGGACATGCCGTCGAATCGGCCGGCGGATACAAGTTGCTGCACGGAGAGGCGGTGGCGATAGGGATGATCGCCGCCGGATTAATCGAGATCGAGATGGGATTAGGAGACCCTCGAAAGCTCGAAAAAATCAGCGCAGTCCTCAAAAAGCTCCGTCTCCCGGTGAAATTGCCCAAGGATTTAGCCGACAACAACCTCGTTGACTTGATCAAACGCGACAAAAAGGCCCTCAATAGATGGCCAAGATTCGTCTTAATCAGTCAAATCGGGCAAGTATATTGCCGCGACGGTCAGTGGGCAGTTGAGGTTGGACTCCCAATAGTGGAGAAGGTATTGCGAATACTGTAGTACTATGTAACAATTGAATCTGTGAGTTGTCATTCCGCACTTGATGCGGAATCCACTTCTTTACAATCTGGATTCCCGCTTTCGCGGGAATGACAGGCCACAAATTCAAACCTTATGGAGTAGTAGGGAAGAATATGTACAGAGAACAGATAAAAGTGCTGGATTGCACCATCAGGGACGGAGGACTTATAAATAACCATTACTTCACGGACGAATTCGTAATCGCCGTGTATAAGGCCCTCTCGCAGAGCGGAATCGATTATATGGAAATGGGTTACCGCGCCAGCCGGGAGTTGTCCCCCCCTACCGAATATGGCGCCTGGAAATATTGTGACGACGACAAGATACGCCAAATCATCGACAAGGCGCAGATCGAGTCGAACCTTAAGCTCAGCGTGATGGTCGATTCATACCGCGTCAAGGAACAGACTTTCGCCCCCGCCGACCAGAGCCCTATTGATATGATTCGAGCCGCCACTTATGTCAAGTACATCGACAGCTCAATCGAGCTGGTTAATAGGTGCCACGACCTCGGCTATGAGACAACGGTCAACATTATGGCGATCTCCACGGAAATTGAGCCGGACCTCGTCGAAGCGCTCGATCAGTTGGCCAAGTGCCCGGTCGATGTGGTCTATGTTGTCGATAGCTTCGGGGCGCTCTACTGCGAGCAGATCGAGTATCTGGTCAAGCTGTACCGGCAGCACCTGCCGGGCAAGGAGATCGGCGTCCACTGCCACAATAATCAGCAGCTTGCCTACGCGAACACCATAGAAGGAATAATCCACAACGCCAACTACCTTGACGGCTCGCTCTTCGGTATCGGGCGGGGACCGGGAAACTGCTGTCTGGAGCTGCTGGTCGGCTTTCTCAAGAACCCGAAGTTCGACCTGACCCCAGTCCTCAAGGTTATAGAGGACTATATGCTGCCGATGCGGGAGGAGATCGAATGGGGCTATCTCATACCTTATATGGTCACCGGCATACTCAACGAGCACCCGCGAGCGGCAATAGCCATGCGAAAGACGCAAAACAAAGATAAATATGCCGAGTTCTACAAAGAATTGTCCCAGTCACTCGATTAGCCTGCGAAGCCGGGCTTTGAACACGATATATACCGATGGCTCGCGCTCAAAGGCTTGCTGAAAACCTGCGAATCGACCGGCGGATGTGACCTCGCCGACTCCCGATTTGGCAATTGCCCTTGACATTACTGCGGCGATCCTACAGAATCATGTTGGTCCTGTAAATAATCCGCAAGCGTGCGGAAAGGCTTAATAGGGCCTGTATGATGCTTTCCAAGACCGGCGGCGCGATGAGCTATCCGCTGTGCCGGGTCGGGAAGGAGTATAGAAGATGCAAAAGTCCTTTTGGTGGTCGTCTATTGGAGTCATTTTAGCCCTCTCTCTTTTCGGCCCGGCGGCGCTCGGCTGTCCCGTGGGAGATCTCGACAAAAACTGCAAAATCGACATCGGCGATTTTCAGGTATTTGCCGAGAATTGGCTCGAAGACGGCGTTTGCACCGATTCGGACTGTCCAAATCTCGACGGCACAGGCGCCGTGACCATGAGCGATTTCGCGCGACTTGCGGAGCACTGGGGCGAGAACCACTCGGAATTGGTCATCAGCGAGTTCATGGCAATCAATGACGAGGCTCATCCGGACGAAGAAGGCAAGTTCCCCGACTGGATTGAGATCTAT
>DATEBC010000374.1:0-9697 GCA_035288065.1 Sedimentisphaerales bacterium
CCCCCACGCGGCGCCAACGGAGTAACGGCGGCGCTGGCCAGGACTCCGAACGGGCCACTGCAGGCGGGCATATTCACCGCAACAAATTCAGGCAGTGTGGCCCGCAACGCGGCCTGGGCCAGACTGGACCGCAAGTTCGCCCCCAATCTCGATCTAAAGGACCATCAGGCAATAGGGGTTTGGATTGAGGGAGACGGCAAGGGGCAGATCATAGCCATCCGGCTGGAGAGCCCCCGCCATATCTCCTTTGGCGCGGTTGCGGACCGTTACATCAATATTGACTTCACGGGCCGGCGACTGTTTACACTGATCGAAACAGAATCGACCCGGTGGAGCGACTACGTTTGGGACGACGGCAAATGGCTCTACAACGTTTACCGGGAGACGATTGACTTCGGCGCGGTTGAATCGCTCAGCATCTGGCACAACAACCTTCCGGAAGGCGAAAAGGTAGCGTGCGTCCTTGGCCCGGTCAAGGCGCTGCCTATGGCTGTCTGTACGGTGAAGAATCCCGCAGTAGCAGTCAACGGCAAAACAATAATCCTGCCGGTGGAAATGGCCTCGGGCAGTTACGTGGAATTCGGCGGAGGCAATGACTGCGTACTCTACGGGCCGAGGGGCGAATTGATCGCCACAGTGAAGCCGGATGGGGCTATTCCCATGCTCTCAGCCGGCGAGAATCAGATCGGGTTTTCGTGCAGCGCAGCAGAGGGGCCGGCGCCGCGCGTGAAGCTCACAGTAATCTCATACGGCGAATCTCTTTGAAGGCGTTCCGACAAACCTGCCGCGACGAGCCGTCGGCGGCACGGCGGGAAGGTTGAGTGTTCGGCGAAAGGCCGGATGGAAAAATATTCTCAAGAACCCGTATTTTCTGTTGAATATTCGGCTAAAATTGGCGAAATACTCAGACTGTGAGTACAAGAACGGCAAAATTAACCGGCTTAGGATGCACTATGAAAGCCGCGGGCGCCTGCAAGTGTGCTCGGCAGGGTGTAAAGGCAACGTCGATTCGCCAATAAAAATCATCCCATATACAGGGTAGAGAATTGCCATGATAAGAAGAAATGACCCGGATGCTTTGAGACCCGCGGATTTTAGACGGTTCAAACAACTATTATTGGCAAAGCAAAAGGAAATCCTCGAAATCGTGATCAGCATGGAGGATGGGGCATTGCGACAGGCGAATACCGACCTGTCGAATACGCCGTTTCACATGGCTGATCTGGGCAGCGACAACTTTGAACAGGACAATACTCTGAGCCTGACGGCCAGTGAGAGGCGCCTTCTCACGGAGATTGAAGATGCGCTTCTGAGGATCGAGGAAGGCGCCTACGGCATCTGCGAAGGCAGCGGCGAGCGGATTCCGAAGGCCCGGCTTGAGGCCATCCCCTGGGCCAGGTACTGTGTCAAATGCGCTACGCTTATTGAGATGGGGCTCCTTGGCGGACATGATGTTCTCGATGAATCGGACTATTAGCAATACCGGCACGGGCGAGATGACTGTCTCAGCGATCCTGCCGCGCACCGGTGCGGAAATTAAACGAATCAATAGGGGCTTGATTTTCCCAAGCGCGGCCTTCACTGTCAGACCGAGACAGGTGAAGTTCTACTGTCTTTCCGACAAGCCGCCAAGGGTAGGCGATGTTGTCTATGGAGTTGTTGACCGAATCGGGCAGCACTCGTCGCTGGAAAATGCCTCAGGACGCATACATGAGATTCATCATGGAACCAAAGCCGTTTTCATATTCGGGAACAGGTATGCGCCGGATTTTTTTGAAGGTCTTGTTCCCGATAAGATGGTCTCTGGAGCCGATCTGCTGGCCAGATCGGGAATGATCGGCGTCGTAAAAACGAAGAATTCTCTGGTCAAGGACGCCACGCGAGTAAACGTGCTTGGCTATATATGCGATGAACGGGGCAATATTCTCAACACGCGGGATTGCCCCCTCGTGAAACCCAGAAGCACAATCAAGAAACAACCACGCTCGCCCATGATTCTGGTGTGTGGAACGTCAATGAATTCCGGCAAGAGCATGGCCGCGGCGGCCTGTTGTTGGGCGCTAAAATCCCTCGGATACAATGTGCGAGCCTCAAAGGTCACCGGCACGGCGAGCCTCAAGGATATTCTCCACATGAACGATGCCGGCGCCGACCCTTACGCGGATTTTACATACCTCGGCTATCCTTCGACCTATATGCTCTCTGAGGCGCAGCTTCTGGACATTTTCAACAACCTCGACCTCAAGTACGCGAACAATCCGAAGAATTTCTGGGTCGTGGAGCTGGCCGACGGCGTTATTCAGCGCGAGACTGCCATGTTGCTGAGCTCCGGGCAGGTCGTGCAGAGGATTCACAAACTGATCTTCTGCTCCTATGACGCCTTCGGCGCGATTGGAGGGCTTAGAACTCTTTCAGAGAGATTCAATCTCGTTCCCGATGCCGTTTCCGGGGTATGCTCAAGCTCGCCTCTGCTTATCCGCGAGCTTTCTGCATTTACCAATATCCCCGTATTCAACAGTGTTGAGACCGACGTTAATCGGCTGGGCGAGATTTTGCTCTGCCCAAGTCGTCGAAAGCAGGACAGAAACATCGTTGATGGCGAAATCGTTAGTTGTTGATTCTTCGAGGAGACACAAACATGTATCTCGTTCCTTCTCAGGTTTTCCTGACTCGAGGCGTGGGTCAGCACAGGCATCGGCTCCAGTCTTTCGAAGCAGCACTCAGAAAGGCCGGTGTAGCTCAGCAAAACCTCGTGCAGGTATCATCAATTCTGCCGCCCAAATGTAGAGTCATCAGCAAAGAAAAGGGCCTCACGAAGCTGATCCCGGGGGAAATATGCTACTCCGTAATGGCTCGGTCAGACACAGATGAACACGGCAGGATGGTTGCCGCCTCAGTCGGGCTGGCTGTTCCAAAGGATAAGAACATGTGGGGATACCTCAGCGAGGTCCACGGCTACGGAATGACTCAACAGAGCGCAGCGGATCTGGCTGAAGACCTTGCCGCTGAAATGCTTGGCACTACATTGGATATAGAAGTTGACTCGAATCAAGCCTGGTCCGAAAAAGAGCAGGTTTACAGGGCCAGCGGGCTGATAATCAGAACCTCCAATATTACCCAAACTGCGCTCGGCAAGAAAGATCTCTGGACAACGGTAGTGGCCATTGCGATGTTTATCTTGGACTCGGAACGCTAAGGCCGTTGCCATCGTGCAAAGACCAAGAAGGAGAATACATAATGGCACAAATCGCAGGTTTCGGATATTTGGAGCAGGAATATCGTAACCCCGAAGATGCGAAGATAGCAATAATTCCTGCCCCCTACGATCAAACAAGCACGTGGGTCAAAGGCGCCGACGAGGGCCCGGACGCAATAATAGAGGCATCCGGAAACATGGAGCTGTACGATATTGAAATGGACTGCGAGGTCTATCGAAGGGGCATAATAACGGATGAACCGATTGAGAGAGACCTGTTTCCCGTCGATATGATACAGATGGTCAGGCAGAGAGTCCAAAGGCACGTTGACCATGGGAGATTCCCGGTTGTTGTTGGCGGCGAACACTCTGTGGCTATAGGCTCCGTGCAGGCGCACGCCGAGAATCACGGTTCGCTCTGCGTTTTGCAGCTTGATGCTCATGCAGACTTGAGAGACCAGTACGAAGGAACCAGGTTTAACCATGCCTGCGTTATGGCCAGGGTCAAAGAGTTGTGTCCCATCGTACAGGTGGGTGTAAGAAGCATCAGCTCCGAGGAGAAGAAGATGCTCGATTACAACCGAGTATTCTTTGCCAGGGACATTCACAACAGGACCGAATGGATTGAAGATGTCGTCGCAAAATTGTCCGGCCAGGTCTATGTCACGATTGATCTGGATGTATTCGATCCTTCCATTATGCCGTCAACGGGCACTCCCGAACCCGGAGGATTATCGTGGTATCCGGTCTTGAGTCTTCTCGAAGGCGTCTTCGCCAATAAAGAGGTCGTGGGTTGTGATGTCGTTGAATTGTGCCCCAACCCAAGAAACAAAGCCCCCGATTTCCTGGCGGCCAAGCTCATTTACAAGCTGTTGAGCTACAAGTTTAGAGGATAAGATGGACAAGAGCGACTTCCTAAAAGAGCCTGTCAGACATATCGACATAAAATCATTTGACGCCGCCGATATTATCGAAGGAATGAGAGACATGTCATTCACCGCAAGGGACACGGCCAGGGCTTGCGACATTCTCAACGAGATGATAAGCGACAAAGACTGCACAATCATTCTCTGCATAGCCGGCAGCACGAGTGCGGCCGGCTGCATGCACATTTACGTCGATATGGTCCGCAACAACATGGTCGATGTCATTGTCGCCACCGGGGCCTCCATAGTGGATATGGATTTCTTTGAGGCGCTGGGATTCAGGCACTATAAGGGAACGCCGCATGTGGACGACCGACGGCTGCGAGATCTCTATATCGACCGCATATATGACACTTTTATCGACGAAGAGCAGCTCCAAGTCTGCGATAACACGATCGAGGCCATTGCTGATTCCCTCGACGGCGGAACATATTCATCCAGAGAATTCATCACGCAAATGGGAAAATACTTGACTACGAATGCAAAGAAACGAGACTGCCTCGTTCTTGCGGCGTATGAAAATGATGTGCCCATCTTTTGTCCGGCATTTTCCGATTCCAGCGCCGGATTTGGACTCGTAAAGCACCAGGCCGCCAATCCCGAAAACCACGTCTCCATAGACTCGGTCAAAGACTTCAGGGAATTGACTGAAATAAAAATGAGGTCCGCAATTTCGGGATTATTCATAATTGGCGGCGGGGTTCCCAAGAATTTTGCCCAGGATACGGTAATCTGCGCCGAGGTTCTGGGGAAAACCGTCGATGTGCATAAGTACGCCGTTCAAATCACCGTTGCTGATGTCAGGGATGGAGCCTGCTCCAGCTCTACACTGAAAGAAGCATCGTCATGGGGCAAGGTAGGCGCCGGCTGCGAACAGATGGTCTATGCTGAGGCTACCAGCGTTCTGCCTTTGATTATCAGCTATGTATATCACCGGCGAGGCTGGGAGACCAGAGCGGGCAGGCGTTGGAACAAAATATTCGAGTCTTGACCTCCAGCGGGGGGCAATCCGACAGCACTGAAATCATGAAAATCCCTCTGACGTCCTGTGCCCTGTGCCTCAGATAACAAAAGCGCCCGTCGCAGCGGCCTCAGAAGCGCCCGAGCAGATGAACTGCGCCGACTTGAACGGAAGTACGGCTACCGTCAATGAGGTTCATCGCAGGACCGATCCTGGCGGTAGATAAGGTTGTTCACGTAGGCCGATAGACATCGGCGCGGACAGATCAAATTTGTAGTGAATCGGACTGCAATTCAGAATATTGCCTTCACAAGTCCTGTCGGCTCACATCCGAACATTGAGCCCTTTATTCAGTCCGCGTGTTTATCAGACGTTGCCTTCTTTCTTCAAGACTTGCTATTTATCGGACGCTGACAGGTCCACCCTCGATTCTTGAACGCAACATGGCGCATGAATTGAGCCTGTAGATGTAGATTTGATGTATTCGAGCACCGGACTGTTCATGTTGGCGACACGGGGCCTTCTTGCTGCGAAATCTACTGCTTTGGCCGACGGCGCCTCTAACGGCTGTGTTAGCAGCTCAACCTTGGTTCTGCGCCGAAAATCAAGGGATTTCCGCCCCCTCTGAAACTCAGAAAAATCGTGGAACTTGGATGACAAGTTGCGAAAAGTGCTGGAATTTCCTTGACTTATGGCCGCTCCGTTGATACAATAACGTTTTAATTAAGTGTGTTTATTGCCGTCTCAATCTTACTGCAGTCACTGCATGTGGAGACGACTTGTCGAAGATTCGTTTTCTCGACAGGGGATTGATGTCGTACCAAGCTGTTATGGAGGAAACCTACCCGGAAACGGCATAACTATGATGGTTTAAGTGTGTGAGGGTTTATGCACGCCGTTCAGAGGTTTTGCCTGTTGTCACGGTCCGGCGGGCGTCACAATTAGATTGTGTGTGTTTGCCGATGTCATTGCAACTCGGGTATGTGGGGCTTTGCTCTATTTTGTGGTAGTTCAAAGCTGACACAGTTGGATACTTAACTTGCACATCTACGCGGTATTGGGATGTGCAGTTGCCTTTTTTGGGCGTAGCCGGCTGCCGTACTAAGCTTGAAGTGGGATGTGGAATGATCCTGCCGCAACCGACGGGGACGGAGTCTGCCGTAAGCGGCGATATCGGGATATTCTCAGATGTTTTGGCCGGCGTATTCCAGCTTCCGTCTTGGATAAATGGCATATTCGGGTGTGTCTGTAGCAATATAAGCGAGTAAGACGCTTGCCGGTTTGGGCAATGGCAAGAGATTTGAATGTCTTCTACCTTCGGAGTTCGCATGAAGGCAGTTATTATGGATGCGGAATGGAAGCCCGAGAGGAGGCTTGCCCCTTTGATAAGGCGGCACGGCCATATTTGCACAGTTCCCGTGTTCAATAAGCCTGTTATTCTGCATACCCTCGAATTGCTACAGAGAAACGGGGTAAAGGACGTAATCGTTGCCTCATCGGATCCCTCGGCGGCGGATCTTGAATCCGCCGTCCAATGCGTTAAAAGTGAAGGACAAATTGAAATACATATCTGCGAACAGACCAGGCCGAGGGGCACCGCGGGCATTCTGAAGGACGTAATCGATCTGCTGAATGGCCAGCCGTTCCTTGTCATCCATAGCAATCTCTATGTCGAAGATGTTGACCTCAAAGGATTGATTGATTTCCACGACCTCAAGGGAGCCGTCATTACAGTTGCCGTCAAACGCAGGGTTCAAGAGGATCTCAATATAGAGACCGTAAGTATGTCCCGCGAAGGAGTGTTGAAAGAGATCCGCATTTTACACCACTCCATCGACAGAAGATCGCCGTGGGTATCTGCCGGTATATACGTAGTAACGCCGGCGGCATTTGACTTTATTGATGCGAAAAGCTACTTGGATATCAAGGAGCAGCTCATACCATTGTTGCAGGAGGCTTCTCTGCCGGTTTGTGCTCATGAATTAGAGGGTTACTACAAAGAGATCTCCAGCGCGAAAGACTATTTGGGACTTCACAGGGACCTGTTTGATATCGACAGCAGGGCAATCAGTTCCGACGATAGAGTAGAGATAGCCGAAGGAGTTTGGGTCGGCAGGGATTCGGTGATTTCGCCTCGCTCCTATTTAATCGGCCCATTGGTGTTGGGAAACAAGTGCCGTATAGCCGACCACACGCAGATAATAGGCCCGGCTGTTATAGGGGATGGGTGCGACATTGGAGAGGGCGCTGCTGTCAGGGAGAGCGTACTTTGGCATAATGTGTCTTTGAAGCCCGGGGCCAGGACTGAGCGCTGTATTGTGGCGGAAAACGTGATTGTTGCTCAAGGCGAACGATTAAGAAATATGATGGTGGCCGACAGCTTGCGCGTGGACGGCGTCGGTCTCTTGTCGCCGCACTACGACATTGTTGGGGTCGGCAGGAAGAATCTTTCGCGTTTGTTAGGCGCCCGCATCAGGAATTGGACTTATCTTGTTGCCAAGAGGGTAATGGACGTATGTGCAGGTTTTCTTTTGTTTCTGATCCTGTCTCCAGTGCTCATCGTGGTGGCGCTGACGGTTAAGTTTAGCTCAGATTCACCGGGCCCCGTCTTTCATATTCAGAAAAGATGCGGCAAGAACGGCAAAACGTTCAAAATGCTCAAGTTCCGGACAATGGTTGTCGCTGCCGAGGAAATGCAGAGTGAGCTACATTCTCAAAAAGACAGCGACGGCCCGATGTTCAAAATGGCAAATGATCCAAGGGTCACTCGCGTCGGCGCAATGCTGCGAGCAACCAGTCTTGATGAGTTCCCTCAATTGCTTAATGTCCTCAAGGGAGACATGAGTCTCGTCGGCCCGAGGCCCCTGGTGATGGAGGAGATGAAATTCAGTCCATCGTGGAGAGAAGTCCGGCTCACCGTCAAGCCGGGGATGACAGGCTTGTGGCAGATTCAAGGAAGGAGCGAGGCGCCGTTCCATAGCTGGATACGCTATGACGTCGAATACGTTATGAACCGGTCTCTGTGGATGGATATAGTGATCCTGTTCAAAACAATTAATGTCGTGTTTAAGAGATTAGGCGCATATTAAGAATTACGAGGTAGAATATGCAATCTTATCAATTTAAAATTTTGTCGGTTGTGGCATCTGTTTTCGCACTTGTGTTCTCCGGGTGTAATAGTAACAGAGCCGCTGCTCAAAGGGAAGGCCAATCTGAACCAGTTGCCCAGAGCAGTGAGCAGATAGAGCAAGATATTGGAAATGAAGACGTGCCAAGGCTTTCAAAGTTTATCCTTGGCCCCGGCGACGAGCTGGAGGTTATGGTGTATCGCAACGCTGATCTTACGCGAGAGGTGCGGATAGACACCTCAGGAATCATAATGTATCCTCTGGCCGGGGACATTCGGGCAGCCGGCCTGAGCACTTTTGAGCTGAGGGATAAGCTCCGCCAGGGCCTTTCCGAGTATATCGTCGATCCTCAGGTCACGGTTCAAATCCTGTCGGTTCAAAGCCAGAAGATTATCGTTCTTGGCGAGGTGCAAAGCCCGGGTTTCTTCCTGGCCGAAACCTCGATGACCGCTCTTGAGGCCATCTCGCGAGCTACGGGATTTACAGATGATGCCAAGAAGAAAAATGTCCTGCTCATAAGGGGCGGCATGCAAAATCCGGAATTGAGGGTGCTCGACCTTGAAAAGGCTCTGGAAGAAGGCGACTTGAACGAGAATGTCGTGCTTAAAGGCGGTGATATCGTCTATGTTCCCAAGACCCGCATCGCCAACGTGGCCGTGTTCTTCAGATATCTCTCGGACATCATTTCGCCTGTTTTATCAGCCGAGTCGGTCTATTACCTCGGGCAGCGGATTGAAAGCGGCACGGGAGGGACAGGTACTTCACTTAGGTAATGAATTGTTGGATTTGGCCTCCTTCGGAAAGGCCGGCTAAGACTATATGGAGTTTGTGATGAATCTTGTAGAGCAGCTCGAAAGAAATGCAAGAGAATATCCTGAAAAGCCTGCGGTGATCTTTCGCGGCAGCAGGATGAATTACAGGGAGCTCAATGATCTCGTCAACAAGCTTGCCGGCAGCCTGTTGGAAATGGGCCTGAAAAAGGGCGATAGAGTCGGCCTCATGTTGCCGAGAAACCCTCAGTTGGTGGTTAGCTTCCTGGCCGTTGCCAAGGCTGGAGCGATAGTAGTGCCAATCAATTATGAGCTTGCTCACAAGGATATTAGGGCCTTCCTGACGACTGTCTCGCCGCTGTGCCTGATTGTCAGCACCTCTTTCTTGGACACTGCCAGGAGGGCTATGCCTCCTGACTTCCAAATACCGATTATAGAGATTGGCGACGTGGTTGGAGAATGCCTCCTGTGGAGCGCAATGTTGGGAAAAGGAAAAGGGAGTAATCCCTCTATCGATATTGAAGACGACGATATAGTATATCTAAACTACACATCAGGCAGCACAGGAGACCCGAAAGGGGCGGTAACCACCCATTCGAATATTAACTGGAATACGGCCGATGCGGTCGATAGATTGCAACTGACGCAGGACGATGTTCATCTCTGCCTGTTCGCGCCTTTTGCTCATCCGCACGAAATATTGGCTCGTCCGCTTT
>DATEBC010000375.1:0-2378 GCA_035288065.1 Sedimentisphaerales bacterium
GAAGCCTGCCGATTGACGAAGCGGCGGGATCCGGAGTTTTTGGATACGCTTGCAGCGGCGTATGCGGCGGCGGGCAAATTTTCCGAAGCGGCGGCGACGGCTCGAGAGGCAATCGAATTGGCGAATCGGGCGGACAATAAAGAGCTGGCGGGGACGATACAGGGGAGAATCGAGCTTTACAGTCAAGGTAAAGCATATATCGAGCCGAGCCAGACAGAAAAATGACGTCTAAGTCGCTGAGTACTTCGTCAAGATCGAAACTGTGGGCGTCATCGTGAGTCGTTTTGGTGTTATAGCAACCTCTATGTTGCGAGGGGTATGAGATTGCCACGTCGGCCTTCGGCCTCCTCGCAATGACGATGTGCATAAAATCAAGTTTGACAGAGTACCGATTCTTCGTCAGAAAAAACGGTTGCTCTCCCCGACAAGGAAATTCCAGCATAAACAGGTTGCCGGAGTTTTGTTTTGTCGAATATTCGGAATGTTGCATCAAACGTGTTGAATGTCGGGAAGGGTGCGCGTACAATAGAAGGACCGGACACGGGCTCTTGTGCTGATGTTCGGCGTGATTAGAGACTATCCGGAAAAGTGAAAGGGTCATTCGATGAACGTACAAGGAAGAACTCATAAATCATCCAGTTCGCGGCGCGAGTTTCTCAGGGATACCGGCAGCGTTTTGGCTGGTGCGGCTCTGGCCGGGGCGATTGGCTCTCGGGCATACGCCGGCGAGAATAGTACTATCAAGATCGCGCTTGTCGGCTGCGGGGGGCGCGGGACAGGCGCGGCGGCGAACGCGCTTCAGACCGACGGGCCGACGAAATTGGTTGCCGTCGCCGATGTTTTCGCAGACCGTACTGCGAGCACTATCAATAATGTGTCAAGGGACTTTGCCGAGAAGGTCGATGTTCCGGATGATCGCCGGTTCGTGGGATTTGATGGGTATCGCAAGGCGATTGACATGATAGCTCCGGGCGGCGTTGCTCTTTTGGCGACTCCTCCAGCGTTTAGGCCGTTGCATTTGGAGTATGCCGTCAAGAAGGGCGTGCACGTGTTCATGGAGAAGTCGTTTGCGGTCGATGCGCCGGGGATTCGCCGGGTGCTCAAGGCGGGCGAAGAGGCCGAGAAGAAGAACCTTAAGATTGCAGGCGGCTTGATGAGCAGGCATTACGTTCCGCTCGAGCAGGCGGTCGAGCAGTTGCATAAGGGTCTTATCGGCGATTTGATAACGTGCTGGGCTTACCGCGAGCATACGCCGGTTGGGTATTCGCCGAAGCCTGCGGAGATGAGCGAGCTTCTGCATCAGATTCGGAATTATTCGAGCTTCACGTGGGTGAACGGCAGCTTCCTTTTGGACTGGCTGATTCACAATCTTGATGTTTGCTGCTGGTGCAAGGACGCCTGGCCCGTATCGGCGCAGGGGCAGGGCGGGCGGCAGAGGCGAACCGAGAAGGACCAGTTGTTCGATCATTACGCGGTGGAGTACCATTTCCCCGACGGGACGCGGCTGTTTGCGCAGGGGCGGCACATGGATAACGTATGGGGGTTCTTCGGTGACATAATTCACGGGACGACGGGTTCGGCGGTTCTGGGCGAAGGCATATTAGACCCGCGGATTTTCAAGGGGCATAAGCAGAACGCTGAGGACGTTATCTGGCGGTATGAGGGCGAGCGGTGGAATGCTTACGACCACGAGCACGACCTGTTTTTCGATGCGATTCGCAAGAACAAGCCTTACAACGAGACCGAGCGGTGCGCTTGCGCTGCGATGACGGGTATCTTGGGGCGGATGGCGGCCGAATCGGGCAAGATGATTACGTGGGACGAGGCGATGGCCTCGAACCTGGAGCTGGCGCCGGGGCTGGATGATTACACGATGGATTCCGAGCCGCCCGTCAAGCCGGATGCGGACGGCAACTATCCAATTGCGATGCCCGGACAAACCACAGTGCTGTAGTGCGTTCGAGGAAAGAGGCTGAAACGGCGTAATGCTCTAAGAAAGTGTATGAGAAGTGGCACGGCCATCTCCGCAAGGAGTCCGTGGGGCCTGGCCGTGCGTTCCACCAGAGTGTCCGCCCGCAGGAAAAAAATACCAATTGCAGGGCCAAGCCCCATGGGCCCCCAGCTGGGATGGCCCTGCGACGCATGGGCAAGATGCCCATGCCACGACAAAACGGCTTCTCATGCAGTTTTTAAGAGTTGAGCTGCATTTGCACCTTTTGATAGACGTCGTCGAGCGTGATCAGGCGGATGTTGTGTATAGGGTTTTTGCTATGGAGCTGGGGGCCTCTGCCTTTGGGATCGATAGCGACGATGGTGTTGTCTCGGCGGTAGGGGGCGACGCGCGCTGGGTTTGATCTGCCGAATATCATGACGAGCGG
>DATEBC010000376.1:0-5334 GCA_035288065.1 Sedimentisphaerales bacterium
GGTGTTTCTGGTTGACGGGGATCGGAGCGGGAATTTTGTTCGGATCGAGAGGGCGGTTGCCGAGGCGAAGAAGGGCGGGGCCGAGATCGCCTGCCTGCCGGAGACGGCGATTTTGGGATGGGTGAATCCGGATGCGCACAAGAGGGCTTGCGGGATTCCCGGCGAGGACTCGAGGCGTTTGTGCAAACTGGCTGCGGAGTATGAGATACATCTTTGCGCCGGTTTGGAGGAGAAGGAGGGGGGTGCGTTGTACGATTCGGCTGTGTTGATCGATGACGGCGGGGCGATTCTTGCGAAGCATCGTAAGATTAATCTTTTGGCGGAGTTGATGTCGCCTCCCTATACAGCCGGTGCGGAGGTCGGGGCGGTGCGGACGCGGTTTGGACGGATCGGAATGCTGATCTGTGCGGATACGCACGAGGATGCGATTTTGGAGCGGATGAGGGCGTTGAAGCCGGATATGCTGCTGGTTCCTTACGGATATGCCGCTGTGGAGGCGGATTGGCCCGGGCATGGGGCCAAGCTCGAGAGGGTGGTTGCCAACGCCGCGCGAATGACCGAGGCGGCTGCCGTCGGGACTAATTCGGTCGGCGCGATATCGAATGGGCCGTGGAAAGGGCGGGTCTATGGCGGACAGAGCATTATCGCCGATAAAAGCGGGCAAATCGTAGCAAAAGCGAGGGATCGGGATAGGGATATTGTGGTTGTTGCGATTGAGATAGGGGGGAATTGATGCGGCGGATAGGAGGGATGATACGGATTGAAGATGGCGCTGCCGTTCCGGCGGCGGCTAAACGGGGGGCGATTAAAATTGTGTTGGACGTTGACAGGGCGTCGGCGCGGGGTTATAATACTGAAGCTTTAGGGGCGTAGTTTAGGTTGCGCTCTGAGAAAAAAGAGTTGAAATTACGGGGATTTCGCAGTATATCCCTTAATGTGTGTCGAGCTATTCGGATATGGGCCGGTGGCGTTATCATGGTCCTGCCGATATTCGGTAGAGCGTTCACGAAAACAAAAAAAGTGAGATGACGGGCTTTCAAAGGTCCGTTGTGGGTGTCGAGCGCCGGTGCTCGGCGGGTGGCGTTTTTAAGGTCCCGTCGATACTCGGCGGCGGGATCTCGATGCTGAAAAAAGGAGATTGCAATGGTTGAACAGACGCAACATATCCTGGCCTGGATGCCGGGGCACTGGGAATGGCTGGTTATCCTCATCGTGGCCCTGCTGATATTCGGCAGACGGCTGCCGGAAATCGCCCGCAGCATGGGCAAGAGCCTGACGGAGTTCAAGAAAGGCATCAATGAAGCCAAAGACAGCACCGATGAATTGGCGCACGACGTCAAGGACGTCAAGAACGACGTCGTGAAGGAAGCCAAGAACGCGGCGGGGATCGATGATATTGAGCGAATGAAATAAAGCGCCGAAGCTCGGCGCTGCGCGATAGAGGCATCTCCAAGTCGAAATGGCCAGGACCAAAAAGAAGCTGCGCGATCCCCACGATACGACGATGAGTCTGGGCGACCATCTGGATGAGCTGCGCGCGCGGCTCATCCTCGCCATAATCGGTCTTGTGCTCGGTTCAATCGTTTGTCTTATCTTAGGCCCATATCTTATTCGCTTTATCGAGTTGCCGTACGCCAATCTGAAGGTAAAGTATAACTTAGATGACCTGAAGGTTCTTGCCCCGGCCGATGCCTTTATGGCGTATATGAAGATATCGATGATTGCGGGTCTTATACTGTCATCACCGTGGGTGTTTTATCAATTGTGGATGTTTGTTGCGGCGGGACTCTATCAGCACGAAAGACGGTATGTCCGCACGACAGTGCCTTTTTCGGTGATTCTGTTTGTGGCGGGCGCGATGTTCTTCCTTTTTGCAGTGGCGCCGCTTTCTCTGGCATTCTTTTTGAAGTTCGGCAGGTTCATCAACGTAGAGCCGGCCTGGACGCTTGGGCTGTACGTATCGTTTATAACGACGCTGATGTTGGTGTTCGGGCTGGGTTTTCAGACTCCGATAGCTATGTTCATCCTCAACAAAACGGGACTGGTGTCACTCGGCGGCCTTCGCAAGTCGAGGCGGTACGTGCTGCTGGGCATTTTCGTTGTGGCAGCCATAGCGACGCCCGGTCCGGACGTTATCTCGCAGGTTGCGCTTGCGATACCGCTGTACTCTCTGTTCGAGCTGGGCATACTGCTGTGCCGGTTGTCAGAGCGGAAAAAAATGAAGAAGGAGAAGGAGAAAAAGAAGGAGAAGGAGTGCCCGCCGAGCCAGACGGAGGTTTATTGACGGCGGGTTAGTCGAGGATGAATTCATCCCGGTATGCCGGGACTTCCGTGCTCCAGCCTGTTTGCTCTCTGACGTAATCTGCGAAGTGTTTTGCGCTGTCTTCTTCACCGTGGACTATGAAGAGTTTTCTTGGCGGCTTCTTTAGGTTCTTCAGCCAGGCGAGCAGCTCTTCTTTGTCCGCGTGTGCGGAGAAGCCGCCGATCTGGACGATTCTGGCCCTGACGGGGTACTGCCGGCCGAGTATTCTGATTTCCTTTTCGCCGTTGACGATGCTTCTTCCGAGTGTGCCGACGGCCTGGTACCCGACGAACATGACGGTATTCTTGGGGTTGGCGATGTTATTTGCGAGGTGGTGCTTAATTCGGCCTCCGGTGCACATTCCGGAGCCTGCTATTACCATGAATGTTCCTCTTTTTTGGTTGATAGCCTTTGATTCTTTCGTTGACTGAGTGATCTTCAGCCCCGGGAAATCGAAGGGAGACTCGCGATTCTTCATAAATTCGGTCATTTGCTTGTCGTACAGCTCGGGGTGATGCTTAAAGACCTTAGTGATTTCAGCAGCCATCGGGCTGTCGAGGAATACGGTCAGGTGCGGTATGGCGTTTTCGAGAAGCAGCTCGTTTATGTAGTACAGAACATCCTGCGAGCGTTCGAGCGCAAAGCTGGGGACAATGATATTTCCGCCGGCTTTTTTTGCGGCGTTAATTACCTCGGCAATGGCCTTCTTTATATCGTGTCGTTCCTGGTGGACCCTGTCGCCATAAGTTGATTCCACGAGGACGTAGTCGGCGGGGCGAGCGTGAACGGGGTTGTGGATGATTGGCCTATTGGGTCTGCCGATATCGCCTGAGAAGAGGACCGTTCTTTCTTCGCCGTTGGTTTTTGCCTTGATTCTAATGACGGATGATCCGAGGACATGGCCTGCTTCACAAAAGGTCGCTTCGATCCCCGGCGCGACTTGGATTGTTTTATTATATTTGACCGGCGAGAAGTGCGGGAATGTATTCTCGGCATCGCCGGCGGTATAAAGGGGGTCATAGGGATACGGGCCTTTTCGGCCTTCCTTTTCGTGTCTCTTGCGTTTGTACCTGGCGTCTTCTTCCTGGATTTTTGCCGAATCGAGCAGAATGATCCGGGCAATCTCGGCGGTTGCGTCGGTGCAGTATATCTTGCCTTTGAATCCGTCTCTGACGAGTTTGGGCAGAAGGCCGCAATGGTCGAGATGGGCGTGCGTGAGCAGTACCGCGTCGATTGTATCGGGGGCGACGACGAAGGGCTCCCAGTTTCTGGCCTTGAATTCACGTTCCTGGTACAGCCCGCAATCAATGAGGACCCTGGCGCCGCCGGCTTCGAGCATGTGGCGCGATCCGGTGACGTTTTGAGCGGCGCCGAGGAACCGTAATTTCAATTGCATATTCTACCCTGTTAAAGATTTCTGCAAAATTGCAGGTTAGGCCTATATTGTTGAAGAAAATCGTGTTTCTGATTTTCTTCAATAATCACCTAACCTCTTGTTCGACAATATGTTCGCGTTAAAAAGAAAAAATCAAGAAGGGATTTTTTCTTTTAGGTTCAACTCCAAAAAAGTTGGTTAGTTTAAGGTTGCCTAACCTGCAATTTTGCAGATGCCTTTACCCTTTTAATATAAACTACTGGAACGGTATGGGGGAGGGTGGCGTTATTTCTTTGCGCGTTGCAGGGCTTCGTCGAGAGGGCCGTAGCCTTGCTGGCCTTCTCTCAGGCCTGCGATATTATTCTGGTTGGCGATTTTTGTGAAATGGTCGTAGGCGGCCTGAGCGGATTCTGGCATCGGCCAATCGACGCCGGCGGTTTGTGCGGCTGTTCGCATTTCGTCCCAGCGCATTAGAAACGTGTAGATGACGGGCAGTTGGGCGACTTGTGCGCGGAATTTCAGATCGGGGTCGTTTTGGACCGCCTGCTCGGCGGCCTTTAGGTGTTTCCAGCCTTCGCTCAACGTCTCGAATGAAAGGAATTTTGCGGTGTGCTCGGAGAAGCATCCGAGGTGGTCGCCGGCGGCCTCGACCGCATCGTGGGTGACATTCAGGTATGCCTTAATATGGGGGGCGGCGGGGCCGTAGTAGCCGGTAATGAATTCATCTATGAGCTTCTGGCCATCGAGATTGGGGTTCCAGAGCAGTTTTGCGAGGACCCAGGCCCGCAGCTCGGACATCTCGGCGCCGTTGGTCGTGTAGGCGCCTTGCTCGAAGATTCCTTTGACGTTGTGGTCGGCGAAGAATTTCACGTTGGGTCCGAGGACTCTCAAGTTGGGGTGAGGCATTATGTAGTGGCGGAAGTTTGTCGTGTAGTCCCAGATATAGAGACGGTCGGCGATTTTGGACCAGCCGACGATGTCGTCGCGGAAAGTTTTATTGCGTTCGTCGGCCAGCGGTTTGCTGAAAGAGCACTCGATAGTGCAGAGGCGGACTATGACGTTGTGACGCGGCTTGGTCAGCTTGGGCGGCTTGCGTGTGTATTGGTACGCCAATGTGTCTATGGCCACGTTCGGAAACTCCCCTTCGATGTCCTCCGCCACGGCATTGACGAACCGCAGGAGCAGGCCGGCGGGGCTTTCTTCGGCTTGCTCGATAGCGGCGCATTGGGGGCATTGACAATTGCCGTGCCAGTCGTTCTGGGATACCGAGGCGATTGTCGCCGCCGGGTGCTCGCGGAGACGAATTCTCAGGTTCTTGACGAGCTCCTCTCGCATTTCTTCATTTGTCAGGCAGAGTTGAGAGTGGTCGGTTGTTCGCTTTCCGTTTATCAGGCTGAACCATTCGGGGTGTTCGTTGAAGTACGTCTGCGGCGGGATAAGCGGGTAGAAGGTGTGTACGAAGCCCTCGTATATGTGTTTGCCGCCTCGCTTGGCGTCGAGGCGTTCGGTGTACCCATTGCACTTGTTGCGGACGGCCCAGTCGGCGTCGAAGGCGTCAAACCAGAAAGGCTCGCGGTATTCGAGTATGGGGACGTAGCGGATGTTAAGGTCGGGCACGTCGATAGTCGGCTTTTGCGGGATTGTGCTGACCTTTGAG
>DATEBC010000377.1:0-2225 GCA_035288065.1 Sedimentisphaerales bacterium
GAGCCGTTGGTGCCGCTGCAGGACGAGCTAAATACAAGGCTCAGCGACAGGGCGAGCAGGATTACGTTCCAGTCTTTCAAGATGTATTTGGGTAAGGGGATAGAGGGTTTTGAGAACAAACCGATTTCGCCGGGGCGGATGTGGTACACGGATAATCCGGATGCCTCGATAGAGGAGTTCGGCGGCGATGCGGCTGCTCCGAGCGAGAGCCTGCACATTGAGGAGATGCGAGAGGCGATGGACAAGGCCAGTGGAGTGACGCCGGTTGTGGCCGGGATTTTGAAGGGCAAGGTGGGCAATCTTACGAGCGCGGTGGCTTTGAGGCTGACGCTGATGGGGATGCTCTCGAAGACCGAGCGGAAGAAGTTCACTTACAGCGAGGGGATCAAGAAGATTTGTCGGATGGTTCTTTCGATGCTCGATACGGCGGGGATTTTCAGAACCAGTGCTGCGGACAGAGAATTTGATATCGTTTTTCCCAGCCCTCTGCCGGAGAACATGACCGAGAAGCTGCAAGAGGCCCAAATCAAGAAGGAATTAGGCGTATCAACTGAGCAGGTGCTCAGAGAGCTGGGCTACGAACAGATAACGGAGGACAGATGACAGGCGACGGACGAGGGACGGGGACGCCGCAAACGAAGCACCACGCCCGGCAAAAGGCAACAAGCCGCGACCGCAAGCTTGTCCCTCAGGGGCCTGTCCCTTGGGGAGGAGCGGGTAACTCACACGAGGCAGAAAAGGAGATGTTTATGAACGCGATAGAATCGCAAGAGATGCTGTCAGAGACAGAAGAGCGAGCAAGCGGCGAGGAGCTGCGACTTGTTCCGGTGGCCGAGTCGATCCGCTATCGAAAGAGGGCGCAGAGCGCCGAGAAGCAGGTCGAGGTACTATCCGAGCAGTTGGCGGAGGCAAAATCGCAGGCGGCCAGGATAGCCGAAGAGCTGGACGGCGTTCGCCGCGAGCATGAGATAGTGCGAAAGCTGGCGGGGTGCGGCGCTATTGACTTAGAGGCGGCGGTGCTGCTTGCGAAAGCCAAGCTGGAAAGCGAGCCTCAGGCGGATCTGGACGGCGTGATCGAGCAGTTGGCCAGAGAGAAGCAGTATCTTTTTACCGAGGCCAATCGGGCTTCTGCGACAAAAAGGACGTCGGGAGTTAGAGAGCGGGTGCAAAGCAGCCGGACAGTCGTTGAGAGGGCCGCCAAGAAAGCGGCGACGACGGGCAATCGGGCGGATTTGCAGGAGTATCTGAAACTGCGAAGGAGTTATTTGTGAGAATTAGCCACTAAGGCTCTAAGTCACGAAGAGAAGATAGAAATGGATTCCTGCTTGCGCAGGAATGACAAAGTGTGCAGCAAGAACAGAGTGTGCAGTAATAACAATGTGCACGGGAATAACGAGGAATGACAAGGAGATGAACAAATGGCTTTTACAGGAAAAGCGACATATTCAGCGGGTACTACTCTGCCGGAGCTGGCGGAGGACGTATCTGATGTGATCGGGATTATATCGCCTTATGAGACGCCGCTACTGGACGCGTTGGGCGACCCGATGAGAGAAGCGATGAGCACGCATCATGAATGGCTTGAGGATGCGCTGCTGCCGAACAAGGATGCCATCAACGACAGCACATATACAAACCCGGCGGCCGATACGGATTTTGTGGTCGATAACGGCGACAGGTTCCGTGTGGGTGATCAGATTCAGGTCAAGGGATCAGAGGAATTGATGTTGGTCACCGGCATCAGCACGAATACGCTGACGGTTGTTCGCGGTTATGCCGGGACAACGCCGGAGAACCTGGCGGACAATCTGGTGCTCAATATCTTGGGCAACGCGGCCCTCGAAGGGGCGGACAAGCCAACTGCAAGGTTCACGAATCGCAGCAGATGCGGCAACTATACCCAGATTTTCACCAAGGCGGTTGAAGTGAGCGGGACGGATATGGCCGCGAGCCAGTTGGGCTTGGCGGACGAGATGGATTATCAGAAGCAGGAGCGTCTGCGCGAGATGCTGCGTGACCTGGAGAATACCGTCATCAACGGCGGGCAGCCCGCGAGTAATCCCGAGGGGAGCGGCTCGGTGCGAAGGTCGATGAAGGGCATAATCCAGCACCTTTCGACAAACGTGTTCCACACGGGCGACAGCGGTTTTCCGAGCGGCACGGCCCTGGACGAGGACAAGATCAATTACGTGCTCAGGCAGATTTGGGAGAGCAGCAACGGGAAT
>DATEBC010000378.1:0-4273 GCA_035288065.1 Sedimentisphaerales bacterium
CAAACCAATTGAAATACTTCTCAATCACAAGCCGAATCTTCCGGCCCTTCCACCCGATCAGCCCCGCCACAAGGAAGAACCTCGCCGACCGGCTAAGCACCGATGCGATAAGAAACCCGGGGAAGTTGATCGCCGCGACCCCCGCCGAGATCGTGCAGACCTTGTAAGGAAGCGGAGTAAAACCGCAGGTAAACACTATCCAGAAATCGTACTTGTCGTACCATCCCTGGAATTCCGCAAAGTTGGCCTCTGTCAATCCTATACTGCCAAGGTGAGCATAAACCCACGGCCCTATCGCAGACCAAAGGAACATGCCAATGCAATAACCGAATACCCCGCCCAAAACCGACGCTATCGAACAAAACAGAGCGAACCGCAGCCACTTCTTCGGCGCGCCGATCGCAAGCCCAATCAGCAGCACGTCCGGCGGAACCGGGAAGAAACTCGATTCGGCAAAACTCAGGCCAAAGAGCGCCCGCTCCCCATGCGGCGTGTCCGCAAAATGAACAACCCAGTCATAAAGCCGACGATGCAAATGCCACCAAGCGACCGATGCGCTGCTCGTTTCCCGCTGTTCGCCGCTCGACCCGCTATTTGCGGTCTCGCCATCACTCATTCGATATTCCTTATTATTACTCCAAAAGGCTTCTGCAAAAAACTACAGGTTAGGCCTAACCTGCAATTTTGCAGAACTCATTTACTCCAATCCATCAAACAAGCCGGGCGTATTCTCCTTTGGTTCGTCGCGTGATTCTAAGCCGGGAGTCTTATTCCGATTGGAGGGGAATTCTATAATTGTCGCGCCTGTGCCGCCGTCCGATTTCGACGGCGGTTCACCCCTGTCAACCGGGATGTAAGGTATCAGTCCCAACCGATACGCCTCCTCCTGCACCTCTCGCGGCATCACGCGAACATCTATCATCAGCCCATCCACCTCCAGCATCCAGACCAGCGGATTATCTTCGAGCATCGCCGAAATGCACCAGTCCGGATCAAACGGAACCATGTCCAGCGCATCGCGGATGAGCTTCGACTTTGCCGTCATTGTCCCGTGCGAAATCCCGAATCCCTCCGCCACTTCGCCCGGCGTCTTGTGCGGAGACGTCGATGGGTCGTGCAGGAAATTCACCCGCCCCAGCGCGTGCACGATGCCGCCGGCCCAGCCCGCAACGCTGCCCTGATCCAGTGGAAAATCAATATCCAGCAGTGCGTCTATCACGTCCCGGCAAAGCTCGCGATACTCGACGTTCAGGTGCGCATCGCAGAAGGCATCCGTCAAATCCGCTATAGCCCCGCCGCGCTCGTGCAGCTCCTCCTCGCTCGCCGCACGCCGCCTCTTACCGCCCTTTTTCTGATTCCTTGTCTTCTTCTTTTTCATCTGCAAACTCCCCTGCCGGCCCACCAGCCGTAAACAACACAGCAAACCGAGTCGCCGATGCGCCCAAGAGAATATAACCCAATATCACCTGAAGCGTAAGTGAAATATGCCTTCAAATGCTAATTCCCATCCACACTTTCTTCCCCGAACAATATGCCGAGCGAATGCCGAAGTTGGCCTCCGCTAAAGATTTGGGATAAAGCTTACCGCGCTCGGCTATGCCTCGCCCGCAATGACGAAATCGTGGCGCAGGTCGAAGAAGCCGGCTTCCAATGCACCGGCTTAGCGTGCACTCGATTGTTGCGGCACTTGGGGTTATGGGATTCTTTTTGCCACTGCGGTGGCTTCTATTTCGAAGAGCAGGTCGTGGCGGCAGATGTCGCAGATCGGGGTGATCCAGGGCCAGTTGTACTTGCCCTTTATGGAATTGAAGACGCGTTCGATTTCGGCTGTTTTGCAGTAGGCGATGATGTGGACAACGTCGTCGTCGGTGACGTTCATATCTCTAAGCACGGCGCGGACATTCTCGATTGTATCATCTATCTGGCCTTTCGGGTCGCCGATATTGGTTGTCTCCCCGGCGGCGTTAATCGAGGCCGTGCCGGAAACGAATACGGTCTGCCCGGCGGGCGTCGGAGCCCGCGAGGCACGCGAGAACGCTGAGCCGTACTCCAATGCACACTGCTGCTTGCCTCCGGCCTGAAGGTACTGCGTCGAATCGGCCGGTTTGAGAACTGCGAAAAGGTCCATCGCGCAATCGCTTCCGTCGGCGGCGCCAAGCCCGATGCCCGTGCTGGCGGGCATCGATTGACGAGTCCCCTGCCCGATCATTCCGCGCTCGGCGAAGAACCTACTTCTGACGCTATTGAAATCGTCGTACCATGAGAGTATGTCGTTGAGCCACATCCAGGTGCGTGCGACTGAGAGAAAACTCGTCCCGCATCTTTTCAGGGCGGCCTCGGCCTTCTCCAAGCACACCCTTGCCTGTTCTTTGGGACAGGTCAGTTGCGGTGCGGAAACGCAGGAGAGAGTTACTATCGTGTGATTCGGCGCCCGAAGGATTCGCCCTCGTGGCATGCCGTCGAGGTCAATTACCTCCGTTTGTATGTCACCGCTAAGCGCGTGGACCTGGACGCCGGCGATCGGCCCCAAAGACGCCCCTTCATCCCCAACCAGAAAGCTCGGAGCGACGCCATCGTCGAAATCCTGTCCTTTGTAGGCCCGCGACCTGGCATTGGCCAGAGCACCCATCGCCTTTGCGGTGCCGAAGACACGTTCCTCAAGGATGCGCGTGTTTTGGGACTTAAGGGTATTCCTTATCCCGGAGAAGAGCTGCTCGGCAACTTGGTCCGGCGGGGCATATCGCTCCGGCGTGGCTGAAATATACAATTCAGTAACGCCCGATGATTCTATAGTTCGCGTGTCGATCTTAACCGTCATTTAGCCTCTCTGCTAAAAGATTTCTGACTCATGGCGTTTTGGCCCGATATTCTGTTTGCTAAGATACCACGCGCCAAAGGCAAAACCAAACCGGCCTGATGCGCTCAATGGCTCAAAGGAGCCACACAAGCACATAGTAACCGGCATCTGCAGCAAAATCAAGCTAATTCTTGGAGCGCCGGCGGCTTTATCGCCGTCTAATAAATGCCCCTGCAATAATTATGAGAACCTTGTATAATCGGCTTAAACGACCTGTGCCTTTAGGAACGGCATGGGACGAATTTGCCTTCTGTAGAATAGCGTAAGTATCGTTGAGTCTTGCGCATCCTGCCGGCTACCTTTTCACGAATAATAGAATAGCTGCGCCAAAAAAGCCGCAACGTACCCACCCTGCCCCCCGGGGTACGAAGTGAACTCACGGAAAAACGACCAGCCCCGAAAAAAAACCGGAAAACGCGTCAACATCCCCGCGCTGTAATAAATCACCTGCAGGTCAAGATAAAGCCAGACGTACAAGTAGAACGCCAAAAAAAAGACGCTCGTTCCAATTGCCGCCCCCCTGTCTCGGCCAAGGTCCGCATCGGCAGTCCCTTGTGAAACTGCGCTGCTCCTTGACGATTTCCCCTGGGAATCGGCCATTTACACCTTTCCCGCCGCTATCGCATCGGCCAGATTCATCGCGCCCTCGTAAAGGCTCCTGCCGATTATCGCCGCATCGGCGCCTAACTCGACGAGCTTGGTTATATCACTTATTTTGCTGACCCCTCCGGAAGCGACAATCGGCACATCCACCGCATCAATCAGGGCCTTTGTCCTCTCGAAGTTAGGCCCCGCCATCATTCCGTCTTTCGAGATGTCGGTATATATTATTGCCGCTATCGGCAGTTCCGCGGCCTCGGCGGCGAAATCCAGCAGGCCCCTGGCTCCGTCCTCTGTCCACCCGTGCGTCGCCACCGTCGAGCCGCGGGCGTCGAGCCCCAGCGCGATCTTGCCGCTGAAATTCTCGGCCATCTCCCTAAACCACTCGAAATCGCTCACCGCCTTCGTTCCGATTATTACCCTCTCGACGCCAATATCGAGCAACTGCTTTATCGACTCCTCGTTGCGCAGCCCCCCGCCAACCTCGATTTTGAACAGCCCCAGCGCCGCCACCGCAGCGATTGCATCGGTGTTCACGGGCTTACCCAATTTCGCCCCGTCCAGATCCACGATATGCAGCCATTCAGCACCCGCTTCGCTGAACTCGATGGCCTGTTCGACGGGGTCGTCGCGATAGTCTATCTGCCTATGATAGTCGCCCTGAATGAGCCTGACGCATCTTGCGTCACGCAGGTCGATTGCAGGTATGATGTGCATTTCTAATCTCCTCAAACTGACCGTTCTGCGGCAGTTATAATGATTTTGCTTTGCCGATACTTGCCAATGAGTTTGCCGCTTTGGGCCTCCGGCATGGCG